>JAHHSP010000142.1 GCA_020025115.1 Collinsella sp.
CCATGAGGTCGTAGACGCGGTATTTCGCAAGGCGTTCGGCGGTTCCCGGCCCGATTCCCCATATATCCGTGATGGGCCGGTGGTGCCAGATATCTTGCCTGAAGCGATTTTCGTCCAGCTCGCCGATGCCGTCGTCCTCGTGCTTGGCCGTGATGTCGAGCGCGACCTTAGACAGGAAGAGGTTGGGCCCGATGCCCACGGTCGCCGTGATGCCGGTGCGGGCGAGTACGGCGTCGCGCAGCTCATCGGCGAACTCACGCGCTGTGAGGCCGTAGAGCGACAGATAGGACGTCGCGTCGATGAAGCACTCGTCGATCGAGTAGACATGGACGTCCAGGGGACTCACATATTCGAGGTAGATGCCGTAGATGCGGGCCGATATCTCCATGTAGCGGCGCATGCGGGGCGGGGCCGTGATGTAGTCGACGCCCGGGGGGATTTCGAAGAGGCGGCAGCGGTTGCGTATGCCGAGCTTTTTCATGGCGGGGCTGATCGCCAGGCAGATGGTGGTGCGGCCCCGTGAGGGGTCGGCCACGACGAGGTTTTGCGTGAACGGATCGAGCCCGCGCGCGGCGCACTCGACGGAGGCGTAGAACGTCTTCAGGTCTATGCAGATATAGGTGCGTTCGCAGCCGGGCGCCCCCGCCGTCAGCTCTGCCATCGAGTCCTTCCTCCGAACATGTGTTCCGAACTTCTGTTCGATGATATGATGGTGTGCAGATGGAGTCAAACGCGAGGCGGGCCTGTGGGTTTGGCGAAGGTTCGCTGCTCGTGGGCGGACGCGGGTACAATCCCGCCATGGAATCGGCACAACGTGTTCGATGGGCGTGCTGCCCGGCGGAGGTTTTATGACGGGGAAGAGGCAATCGACCGGCTCGGGCGATCGGGCCGCATGCGCGGGCGGTATCGCGGGGCGGCTGTGCGAGAACAGGCGCCTCGTCGTCGTATCGGCGTGCTTGCTCGTGTTCCTCGTCCTGCTCAATCGAGTCCTGGCTGGTGAGATCATGGCGCTCGACAGCTCGGCGATCGCGCTCATGACCGGGCATGTTCGCGCGGCATGGCTGACCCCCATCATGGAGATCATCTCGTTCACGGTCACGCCGATACCGCTTTTCGCCTCGATCTTTGCCGTGGCGCTTGCCGGGCGCCTCCGCGGCATCGGGGGCCTGGGCTGGTTCTGCACGGTCAACCTGGTCGGTTCGACCATCCTCAACCAGCTGTTGAAGTTCGCCATCCAGCGCCCCCGCCCCGATGCCTCCCTGCGCCTGGTCGAGATCGGCGGTTTCAGCTTCCCCTCCGGCCACTCCATGGCGGCCATGGCGTTCTTCGGACTGCTCATCTGGCTCACTTGGCGCTACGCGGGTGACCGCCGCATGCGCGCCGGCCTGACCGCGTTATTGTGCGCGGCGATTGCCGCCGTCGGGTTTTCCCGTGTGTATCTGGGTGTTCATTACGTCTCGGACGTGCTCGGCGGCTTTTGCGTCTCCCTCATATGGCTGGCGGTTTACACCAAGGTCGCCGGGTCGATGCCGACCGAAGCGAAACGCGCGGGCTAAACCCCGCCCGCCGACCGCTCAAAGGCGACGTCTGTCCGTTGCCCGCTCTTTCGCATGGGCGGGTACAATAGGCGTCGTGAACGACGGACATTTCAGGAGGCGCGCATGGACGAGGTCAAGGCCGCAGGCCGGGCAACAAGTGAGATCGCGGTGAGTGACGGGTATCTGCGCATCGCCGCGGCCACGCCCAAGATCCGCGTGGGGGATGTGGCGGGTAACGCCGCCGCCATTCTCGAGTGCGTCGATTCGGCCGTTCGCGCCGGCGCGCGCGTGCTGGTCTTGCCCGAGCTCTGCCTCACCGGCTATACCTGCGGCGACCTCTTCCATGACCGCGCCCTGCAGCGCGCCTGCGAGTCCGCGCTCGCCGGCTTGCTCGAGGACACGGCAGACACGCCGCTGCTGTTCACGGTCGGCCTGCCCGTCGCGCATCGCGAGAACGTCTACAACTGCGTCGCCGTGTGCTGCGCGGGACGTCTCCTGGGCCTTACCGCCAAGCGCCATCTGCCCAACTACGGTGAGTTCTACGAACAGCGCTGGTTTGCGCCCATCCCCATGAACGGGGCGGGGTTCATCCCGTTTGCCGGGCAGGGTCCGGTGCCTCTCATGGGCGATATCGTCTACGCCTGCTCTGATCCCGCTCTCGAGGACGTGCGCATCGGCGTCGAGGTTTGCGAGGACCTGTGGGTCCCCAACCCGCCCTCGGTGGGCATGGCGCTCGCCGGCGGTGCGACGGTCATCTTGAATGCGAGTGCGTCGAGCGAGGCCGTGGGCAAGTCGGCGTATCGCCGCAGCCTCGTGTCCGGACAGAGCGCGCGTCTGTACTGCGCCTACGCCTACGCCAATGCGGGCGAGGGCGAGTCCACCACCGATCTTGTTTTCTCGGGCGAGAACCTTATCGCCGAGAACGGCTCGATCGTGGCGAGCACGCCGCTGCTCTCGTGCGAGATGGCTGTGGCCGACATCGATTTGGAGAAGCTCGCGGCGGAACGTCGTCGCTCCACTACCTGGCGTGCGGACGAGTGGGGTATGGGGCATGTGTATGAGTCCGACTTCAGCTTCATGGGCGCCGGATCGGGCTCGTCTGATGGCGAGGCGCCCGGAGATATCGGCTCGGTTCGAAGCCATGGGGGCATCACGCTCAGCTGTAGCGGTCCCGATGTGGCTGTCGAGCCCTCGACCTCGGTAATCGAGGATACCGGGCTGCTGCTCAACTCTGCTCTCGACGTGCTGCGACCCGCCTCGCGCGCTCCGTTCGTGCCCACGGATTCCATGCAGCGCGCCTCGTGCTGCGAGGAGATATTGGACCGGCAGGCCGCCGGCCTCAAAACGCGCCTGTCGCATACGGGCACCCGTTCGGCCGTGATCGGCCTCTCGGGCGGCCTCGATTCCACACTCGCCCTGCTCGTCACGGTGCGCGCCTTCGACATGCTTGCCCTGCCCCGCGCAGGGGTCCACGCGGTGTCCATGCCCGGCTTCGGCACCACGGGTCGCACCAGGTCCAATGCCGAGCGCCTGGCCGAGCAACTGGGGGTCGACTTCCGTACCATCGCGATCGGCGATGCCGTGAGCGCCCATTTCGCCGACATCGGCCATGATCCGGCTGTCACGGATGTCACCTACGAAAACGCCCAGGCCCGCGAGCGCACCCAGGTCCTCATGGATCTTTCCAACGAGCTCGGTGGTTTCGTGATCGGCACGGGTGATTTGTCCGAGCTCGCGCTCGGCTGGGCCACCTACAACGCGGACCATATGAGCATGTACGGGGTGAACGCCGGCGTGCCCAAGACGCTCGTGCGCCACCTGG
>JAHHSP010000143.1 GCA_020025115.1 Collinsella sp.
ACCCCCTTCGCATAGACCCCGTCATATGGGAAGCCGTCCAGCGCTGGGCGGAGGACGAGATGCGCAGCGCCAACGGCCAGGTGGAGTGGATCTTGCGCGACGCGCTCAAGCGAGCGGGAAGACTGCCCAAGAAACACGGGGAATCCGGCGATGACCTGGATCGCCCAACCGAGCGATAACCTCGCAAGCGCGACCGAACACCCTCGAAAGCACCGCGTTTTCGAGGGTGTTCCCATCCCCTCAAGCCGATAATGGGTCAAACCCGCACAAGAACACGCGCAAGGAGTCAGCCATGGCAGCCCGCATCTTGGTCATCGAAGACGACGCCGACATCAACGAGGTCATCTCGACCCAGCTCACACGGCACGGTCATGACTGCGTGCAGGCATTCTCCGGATCTGAGGCCCTCATGCGGCTCGACGCCGGCGACGAGCCACCTTCCTACGACCTTGTCATATGCGACCTCATGCTCCCCGGGGCAACGGGAGAACAGGTCGTCAACGCTGTCAGGAAGACCGACGCGGACCTGCCCGTGATCGTCGTCTCTGCACGGACCTCGTGCGCGGACCGCGTCGAGCTGCTCAAACTCGGAGCCGATGACTACCTCACCAAGCCCTTCGACCTTGACGAACTTGCCGCGCGCGTCGAGGTGCAGCTTCGCCATCGATCGAGGCGACGCGGGTCCCCGGAGTCCGACAGCGACTCGGCACACGAGCGAGGCGGGAGACTCGCCTTTCGTGATTGGACGCTCGACATGGCATCGCACACCTTCTCGGTGCACGGCACGCCGCTCCCCCTCACCCGCATCGAGTTCAACCTTCTCGAAAGCCTGATGCGCCAACCCAAGCGCGCCTTCTCAAAACAAGATCTCTTCGAAGCGGCCTGGGGCGAACCCTACGCCGGCGATGACAGCACGGTGACGGTTCATGTCTCCAACATACGCGCCAAGCTCAAGGCATCGGGCACCGACCGCTACATCAAGACCGTCTGGGGCATCGGCTTCAAACTCGACGAGGGCGGGCGATAACCCGACCGGCGTTCTTTACCGTTTCTTTAGGATTGCTTCGGAGTTTATCAAGAGATGGTCCGCATCCTTGTAATCAAGTCGATGCTGAGCTGCAAGGAGGCACCATGAACATCATAGAGACCCACGCCCTCTCGCGTGTCTATGGCAAGAAGCGCGCCGTCGACAACCTCGACATGCGCGTCGCCGCCGGAGAAATCTACGGATTCGTGGGGAGAAACGGCGCGGGCAAGTCAACTGCGATGAAAATGATCGCGGGGCTCGTCAATCCGACCTCGGGCTCGATCGAGCTCTTCGGAGCGCAACCCCAGGCGCGGCGGGCGGGCCAGGGGTTCTCCCGCGTCGGCGCGCTCATCGAGGACCCGGGCATCCTGCCCGCCTTCTCCGCCTTCGAGAACCTCATGTGCAAGGCCATCGCCATCGGGGTCGTTCGCCCCGACACGCACTGTCATGAGCTGCTCGGGCTCGTCGGGCTCGATGACACCGGATCCATGCGCGTCAAGAAGTTCTCCCTGGGAATGAAGCAGCGCTTGGGCCTCGCGCTCGCACTCGTGGGCGGACCGGACCTGCTTCTACTCGACGAGCCCTTCAACGGACTCGACCCGGAATCGACGAGGGACATGCGCAACGCCCTCGTTCGACTCAACCGGGAGCGAGGGGTTTCCATGGTCATTTCGAGCCATGTCCTCGATCAGCTCGACCGCATGGCGACGAGATTCGGCGTAATCCGATCGGGACACATGGTCCGCGAGCTCTCCGTTGACGATCTGCATCAGGAGTGCGGCAGCTCCATCCGCGTCAGGACAAACGATCCCGCCCGAGCCCTCGCGATCCTGGAGGAGACACTGCCCGGGGCGATCTTGCGGGCGGAACCGGACGGATCGATCATCGCCGGAGCAACGACCCGCCATGCCGCCACACGCGTAGACGGAGGCGCCACCGACGCGTCATCGAGCGTGACGCCGTCGCCGGAGGACATCGCAAGGACCCTCACCGATCACGGCCACCTCATCCTGGAGCTCGCCCGCGTCGAGCGAGACATTGAGGAGTACTTCGTGGAGCTGATGGGCGGAGCCGATGATTAGCGCACCATCCATCCCGACCTCGATCGCGCCGTGCGCATGCATGCCCTCGAGACTCCCATGCCCAGACGGCCATCGCCCATCACCAACCCCCTAATCGGCGGCGCGCCTGCCGCCATCCCCCGCTGCGTCCTCCTCACCTCCCGGAAAGGAAGGTCAATCATGCTGAACCTCATTCGAGCCGATATCTACCGCTGCACGCGCCTTCGCGGGCTGCGCGGGCCCTTGTGGCAGTACCTAGCCGTCGTGCTCGGCGTCGCGATCCTCACAGTCGGACTCAACGCCTTCATCCTCTCGCAAGGAGTCGGTGAACTCGAAGCGCTCAATGTACGCGAGGCCTTCGCCACGCCTTCGGTGTTCTTGGGCTCAGCCATACTTGGATCCGCCCCCCTGGTAGGACTCGCAAGCGCCTACGGCATGGTCGAATGGGTGTTTGCCGACTTGAACGACGGATACATCAAATCCCTCGTATCCTCACTCCCCGGACGCCTTTCCTATTTCACAGAGAAGGTCATGTTCGCCGGTATCTGGGCGGCTCTCATGATTGTCGCGTCTGTCGCATTCCACCTCATCTGCACGTATCTGCTGCTCTCCCTGCCCCTCGGGCTGTCCTATTTCGCACTCGACGGAGCCGCCGAGTTCGCCTTATGGCTACTCGGCATCTGGCTCGCCGTATGGGCGCTCACGGTGATCCCGCTCTCCGCCGTCCTGCTGTTCCGTAAGAAGTTGCCCGCCTACACCCTCACGTTCATCCTGATCATGGGGACCGTACCCGCCGCGCTCACGACCCTGTCCGACATGGGAGCTCAATCCGCGCCCGCACTGGAGCCGCTGTTCTCCGCCATCAGCGGCGTTGCCAACTGGATGCCGAGCACGGTCATCGCCCTGTTCGCACTCGGGGCGGGAACCATGTTCGACCCCATCCAGACGCTACCGCTCATCAGCTCCGTCCCCACCTGGATTTGGGGTGCGATGGCGGGCCTCGCCTGGACGGCGATCGGCAGCATCGCGTTCCTCGCCATCGCGGGCAAACGGGATCTGTGATTCATCGGAGCATTCGGTGAGCCGCCGTTCGGACCCGTCCTCAGCACCGCGGCGCGGCGAGAACAAACCCCGGATGCCCCGTCTTTAGGCCCTTCGCCGCCCCCTTGCCACCCAAGGG
>JAHHSP010000144.1 GCA_020025115.1 Collinsella sp.
GGCCGAGGCGAGGCACGCATCGGATGCCGCCCAGGCCGAACTTGACGCCGCGGTCGCAGACATCGAGGCCTCGGGTGCGCACATCAGCTACATCGCAATCGACCTGACGACCGGTCAGACCATCGAGCATGACGCCGACCGGGCGTACTACAGCGCAAGCACCATCAAGGGGCCTTTCTGCATCAGCCTCGTCCGCGCCCAAGGCGACGCCGCCCGCGCAAACTACGGCGGTCTCATCACCTCCGCCGTCGTCAACTCAGACAACGAGTCCTATCGGACGCTTCGCAAAAAACTGTACGGGGCCTCATTCTTCGCGGACCTCTGCGCCGAGGCGGGCGTGGCGTGCGACCTCACCCATTGGTATGCCGACTACAGCGTCCGGGACCTTGCAAACCTCTGGCGCATCTGCGAGCAATGGCTCTCCTGCGATGACGCCAACGCGCAATGGCTCGGCGGCCTCATGGGAGACTCGCTCAATTCCCAAGTCGACGACGTCGTCGATGAGGGAACCGTCACCTGGTCGAAAGCCGGATGGTATTCAGGCGGTGGCCCCCGTTACGATGTCACCTTCGACGGAGGGGTCGTCAACACCGAGCAGGGGCCCTATGCGATCGCCGTCGCGACCAGTCGAGGTTCGGACTTTGCCGCCATCGAGCGCATCATGCGCCCGCTCGCCACCCTTATCGAGGCCACCCTCGACACGACCCGAGAGTAAAACCGCCTTGGCGAGACCCCGCGGCCGCGCCCCCCAGTCCAGTCCGGACCTTATAATGGTCTGAGTCTATTCGAAAGGAATTCCGTGAAGGTCATCGTCTACACTGACGGCTCGTCGCGCGGCAACCCCGGCCCCGGGGGATACGGCGCCGTCCTGCGCTACACCACGCCCTCGGGCAAGCTGCACACGCTCGAACTCTCCCGTGGCTACGACCGCACCACCAACAACCGTATGGAGCTGCTCGGCGTCATCAGCGCACTCGAGGCCCTCAACCGCCCCTGCGATGTCGAGGTCCACTCGGACTCCCAATACGTCTGCAACGCCTTCAACCAGCACTGGATCGAGGGCTGGATTCGCCGCGGCTGGAAGACCTCCCAAAAGAAGCCCGTTAAAAACGCCGACCTCTGGAAGCGCCTGCTCACCGCCAAACAACCCCACAACGTGACCTTCCACTGGGTGAAGGGCCACGCCGGGCACGAATTCAACGAACGCTGCGACCAGCTCGCCTGCGCTGCGGCAGACGGCGAGAATCGCGCCTGCGACACCGGATTCGTCGAGGGCGAGTCCGACTAACCGTCCCAGATGCGCGCATCTCACATGTGCGCACCGGAGCGCCCGACGGCGCGGAGAGAGAGGAGCGGACATGATCCGCATCGCCACGATCGGAACGAGCGGTATCACCGCGCGCATGCTCGACGCCTTAACGAATGTGGAGGGATGCGTCTTCGCAGGTGCCCTCTCACGCGATCGCCAGCGCGCCGCCGCCTTCACATCGGAACACGGTGGGACGGTCCCCTTCACCTCCCTCGACGAGCTCGCCGCAAGCGATAAAGTCGATGCGGTCTACATCGGCAGCCCCAACGCCCTGCATCATGACCAGGCGCTCGCCTGCATCGCAGGAGGCAAGCACGTCATCGTTGAAAAACCCTTCTGCGCCAATCGGCACGAAGCCGCCGAAGTGTTCGAAGCGGCTCGAAATGCCGGCGTCGTCGCACTTGAAGCGATGCGCCCCCTGCACGACCCCGCCTTCCATGCCATCAAGGAGGTCCTGCCTCAAATCGGCGCCATCCGCCGCGCCACGCTGCGCTTCGGAAAGTACTCCTCCCGCCATGATGAGATTTTGGCAGGGCGCCGCACCAACATCTTCGATTGCGCCATGGCATCCGGCTCCCTCATGGACATCGGCGTCTACTGTGTCGAGCCGCTCATCGAGTTGTTCGGAATCCCCGATCGCATCTTCGCAACGGGAACGCTGCTGGACGAGCAGACTCGCGGCCTCACGAACGGCCCCATCGACGGATCGGGGGTCATCCTCGCCTCCTATCCCGACATGACCGCCATCCTCGCGCATTCCAAGACCACGAACGACCTCTCGGGCAACCAAATCGAAGGCGAACTGGGCACCCTCACGATCAAGGACATCTCCGCACCTTCCGCCCTACGCGTCGACCTGCGCTCCAGCGTCGAGCGGACAACGGACTCAGTCGGCTACTCCTCAGCCCAAACCATCGGGAAAGACATCGACCTCCCCGCATTCGAGAACACCATGCAGCACGAGATCTCGGACTTCGTCGAGGCCGTCGAGAACGTCCGCGCGGGCGGCAGCTGCACCGAGGCCCCCTGCGGCCCCTTTGGCACCGTCGCCCACTTCCGAGACGTCACCCTCGCCTCCCTCGCCCTCATCGATGAGGCTCGCCATCAGATGGGCGTGCGCTTCCCCGCCGACCGTCCGGCGCCCGAGGAGTAGGGCCATGGGCATCTTCGAGCGCATCATGGGACACGCCCGGCTATTCGAGCGCGCATCGGGCATCCCGAAAGATGCCGTCGTGGGCGCCGGTCGCATAAGCCCCTGCGAATCCGAACTCACCACAAGGCTCGCCGAGACCGACGGAGCCGCCCGATTCTCCCTGTTGTTCAGCGGCGACGTGCAGGGAGTCGGGTTCCGATGGACCAACCAGGAGCTCGCCCGGGAACGCAACCTCACCGGATGGGTGCAGAACCTTCCCGATGGGACGGTCCGCATGGAAATCCAGGGGGCGACCCGGGCGATCGCCGCTCACCTCGAGCGCATCCATGCCTACTATCGCTGTTTTGGCAACCGCGTCTGGCTCGAATCCGCCCACACCCTCCCCCGCGTCGCGGGCGAGGAGGACTTCGAGGTCCGGTTCTGACGGCCCGCTCCACGGCGCTGCTCCACGGGCCCCAAGATGTACCGGTTCTCCACGTGGATGCAAAGGGTCCGGGCATTCGATGGCACCTCCCTCCCCCGCGTGCCGACCATCGAATCATTCCTTTTTTAAAATCATTTTTCGGAAATCGAGCCCATCTCCTTGCCATGGGCCCCGCCTTCTGCTCAAATGTTACTCGATTAGTAACGAACGGAGAGACCATGAGCACACCGGCATCCGACCAGCCCGTCACCCGCCGCAACACGCGCCAGCGCCAACTCGTGCTCGATGCCGTGCGCTCGCGCAGCGACCACCCCACGGCCGAGGATATCTACCTTCAAGTCCGCGAGACCGACGATCACGTGAGCCGGGGGACCG
>JAHHSP010000145.1 GCA_020025115.1 Collinsella sp.
TATCACCCGACGTCCGATTTGATACCGAACATCAAGGAGTCTCCATGGATGTCACTGCGATTGTAATGGCCGCCGGCGAGGGCACGCGCATGAAGTCGAATCATGCCAAGGTGTCCCACCAGATTCTCGGCAAACCCATGGTCTGCTGGGTCATCGATGCGGCGCTGGCCGCTGGGTGCACCCGCGTGGTCGTGGTGGTGGGTAGCCACTCCGACGAGGTGCGCGCGTTGATCTCCGCCGCCTACGAGGGCACGCCTGCCGCCGATGCCATCGAGTGCGTCGAGCAGGTCGAGCGCCTGGGAACCGCGCACGCCGTGCGCACCGCGCTGGACGCGACGGGCATCGACGCCGGATCCGTGGTGGTTCTGAACGGCGATCTCCCGCTCATCCAGGCCGATACCATCGCCGCCTTTGCCAACACCGTCGCCGACGGCTCGAACGCCGCCGCCGTGCTCACCTTCACCCCGCCCGTGCCCTTCGGTTACGGGCGCATCGAGCTGGCCGGTGACGGGACCGTCAACCGCATCATCGAGCAGAAGGACTGCACGTCCGAACAGGATGCCGAGCTTCTCGAGTGCAACGCCGGCTGCTACGCCTTCGACGGCGCGCTTCTCGCCGCCCATATCGGCGAGGTCGGCAACGACAACGCGCAGGCCGAGTACTACCTGCCCGACATGGTGGAGATCCTGAAGGCCCACGGTCATGCCGTGGCCATTTCCCACTGCGAGGATTACCGCGACGGCCTGGGCGTGAACAGCCGCGTGCAGCTCGCCGAGCTCACGGCGATCGCGCGCGACCGCATCAATGAGCGCTTCATGGTCGAGGGCGTCACCTTCATCGATCCCGCCCAGGCGTGGATCGGCCCTGACGCGCAGATCGGCCGCGACACCATCGTGTGGCCGCAGACCCACCTCATCGGCGCCTGCCGCATCGGCGAGGGCTGCCAGCTCGGCCCGAACAGCCGTCTCACGAACGTCGTCGCGGGCAACGGCTGCTCGCTCGACGAGACGGTGGCCATCGACGCCGTCATCGAGAACGATGTGACTTGCGGCCCGCGCGCCTATCTGCGTCCGGGTACGCACCTCATGGACCGAGCTCACGTGGGCACGCACGTCGAGATCAAGAAGTCCACGATCGGCGAGGGCTCCAAGGTCCCGCACCTCTCCTATATCGGCGATACCACGATGGGCGAGGGTGTGAACGTCGGCGCCGGCTCCATCACCTGTAACTACGACGGTAAGAACAAGCACGCCACCACCATCGGCGACCGCACGTTCATCGGCTCCGACACCATGATGGTCGCCCCGGTGAACATCGGCGCGGATGTGGTGACCGGCGCGAGCAGCTGCATCACCCGCGACGTGCCGGACGGCGCCTTGGCCATCGAGCGCTCCGATCAGCGCATCGTTGAGGGCTACACCGAGCTGCGCCGCGCCCGCCTCTAGGCCTCCTTTGCATCAAATGGGGACAGGTACAAATTGAGCCATTTTTGGGTCGTCCGCGCTCAGGGCGCCGGTCCTCTGAATGGCTCAATTTGTACCTGTCCCCATTTGAGACGCCCGTCCTTCTGCCGATGAAGTTTCGTTGGGTGCGTTATCGGTGGTCAATTGGCTGACAAAGTGGCTAATATATAGAACGTGTAAGGAAGTTGTGGCGTATAAAGGAGAAGTCATGCCGACAACCGATCCCAAAAAGACCGTGGATATGAGCAAGATCTTGCGAGTGTACTCCGGTTCCTCCAACCGTCCGCTCGCCCAGAAGATCGCTAACCAGCTCGGTGTGGAGCTCTCCGGCCTTACGCTCAAGCAATTCGCCAACGGCGAGATCTACGCCCGGTATGACGAGACCGTCCGCGGTGCCGATGTCTTTCTGATCCAGTCCGTCGCCGGCGAGAACGTCAATGACATGCTCATGGAGCTCCTCATCGCCACGGACGCCGCCAAACGCGCCTCCGCCCGTTCCATCACCGCCGTCATCACCCACTACGGCTATGCCCGTCAGGACCGCAAGGCCGGCCCGCGCGAGCCCATCACCGCCCGCCTCGTCGCCAACCTCCTCGAGTGCGCCGGAGTGGACCGCATCATCACGCTTGACCTGCATCAGGGTCAGATCCAGGGCTTTTTCGATATCCCGGTGAACCACCTCTCCGCCCTTCCCCTCTTCGCCGATTACTACGACGCCATGGACTTCGACACCGACAACCTCGTCGTCGTCTCTCCCGACGTGGGGCGTGCCAAGGCCGCCAAGAAACTGTCCGACATGCTCGGCTGCTCGCTGGCCATCGCCCACAAGGGCCGTCCGCGCCACAACGCCGCCGAGGTCATGGGCATCATCGGTGACATCAAGGGCAAGACCTGCATCATCAACGACGATATGATCGACACCGCGGGCACCCTGTGCGCCAACGTCCGCGAGCTCAAGGCCCTCGGCGCCGGCGATATCTATGTGTGCGCCACCCACGGCATCTTCTCCGGCGAGGCCATCCAGCGCCTGAACGACGCCCCGATCGTCGAGTGCGTGGTCACCGACGCCATTCCCGTCGAGGAGGGTGGCAAGATCAAGACCATCTCCGTTGCCGGCGAGTTCGCCGAGACCATCTCCGCCGTGTACTACGAGCAGTCCGTGAGCACGCTCGTGGGCGGCGACTTTGCGATGTAGCGAACGTTCTCAACGTGGGCGGCGGTGCGTCCGCCGCTTGTCCAGCCGGGTCCTTTCGGGCCCGGTTGTTTCTTACGGGGCCGGTTCGCGGAGAGGAGGTGCGGATGGCGCAGACGCCTAGACACACGGCATTTGGAACCATGCATCCGGCGGTGCCGGCGGCGTTTCTCGTGCTGACGCTCGGTTTGACCATGTTCACCCCTCATCCGGTGCTGGTGCTGCTGTCCCTTGCGGGCGCGCTCGCGTACGGCGGTGCCGCCCGCGGCATCCGCCCCACCCTGCTCGCCTTGCGCTGGCAGCTTCCGCTCATCGCGTTGCTGACCTTCGTTAACCCTCTGTTCGCGCGGCAGGGGAGCACGCTGCTGTTCTCGGTGCTCGACATGCCGGTGTATGCCGAGAGCCTCCTGTGCGGCGCCGCCATGGCCGTGATGTTTATGGCGAGCATCCTGTGGTTCCAGGCCGCCCGCGACATGCTCCCGCAGGACAAGCTGCTTTCCCTTTTTGGCAACACGGCGCCGGTCGTGTCGCTCATGATCTCGATGGCGATGCGCCTCATTCCACGTTTCGTGCGACAGGGCCATGTGATCGCCGATGCGCAGG
>JAHHSP010000146.1 GCA_020025115.1 Collinsella sp.
GATGGTCCGCGATCGGTTGAGTTTGAGAGAGCGCGTGGTGAAATGCCAGAATACGCCCCCATGGGGAAGGGTGCCCCGCGGGGCGTTTGCGGGCGCGGGCGCGGCGGTGTGGGTGTCCTCGGTCATTCCTAGGCCCTCCGCTCGTCACGGACGATGCGTCCGTCCTCGATGGCGATCACGCGGTCGGCCATGAGCGCGACGTCCTCGTCGTGGGTGATGACGATGAGGGTCTGCTTGAACTTCTTGTTGGATGCTCGTAGCAGGCTCATGATCTCGGCGGAGTTTTTTGAGTCGAGGTTCCCGGTGGGTTCATCTGCGAGCACGACCGAGGGGGCGTTCATGAGCGCGCGGCCGATGTCCACACGCTGCTGTTGGCCGCCGGAGAGCTGATTGGGCAGGCAGTGCTCGCGCCCGGACAGGCCGAGGGCCCGTACGAGAGCCGAGAGACGCTGCTCATTGACGGAGCGTCCATCCATGAGGACCGGCAGGGTCATGTTCTCCACGACATCGAGTACGGGGATGAGGTTGTAAAACTGGTAGATGAGGCCCACCTCGCGACGGCGAAACACGGCGAGCTGCTCGTCGTTGCGTGCGAAGATGTCTTGTCCCTGCAGCTTGACGGTGCCCGACGTTGGACGGTCGACACCGCCCATGAGGTGCATGAGCGTCGATTTGCCCGACCCCGAGCTGCCGATGATGGCGATGAACTCGCCGGCCTCGACGGTGAAGCTCACGTCGTCAAGTGCTGTCACCGCGGTGTCTCCCGAGCCGTACACGCGCGTGAGGTGTTCAATGCTGAGGGTGTTCATGGCCGTCCTTTCGCCTGATAGATGCCCATCTACGATAATGGATGAACGACCTTGCCCTGCCATTACCCGAAGGTGACAGATGCGTCACGATGGGCCATCGGGGGATGGCGGCAGATTGCACGTGCGGCGGGTTAGACGATGGCCTTGAAGAATACCAGGTTGAAGGCTGCGCCGGTGACGCCGCCATGCTCATCGCGGAGATTCTCGGCGGTGAGGGTGCCTCCCTGCGCGGTCACGAGGCTCTTGGAGAGGGCCAGCCCGATGCCGACCCCGGCGGGGTTGACCTCGCTCGAGGTGGCATCTGCTCCGCGTGAGCCACGGTAGAAGCGCTCGAAGATGTGCGGGAGATCGGCTTCGGTGATGCCCGGGCCGGTGTCCTCTATGCGGATGCGACACGCCAGGATGTCTTCGGTGACGCGCACGCTCACGCAACCTCCGGGCGGGGTGTGCTCCATGCAGTTCTTCAGGATGTTCTCGAGGGCCTCGACGCTCCAGGTGAGATCCCCCTCATACGAAGCCCCGTCCTGCACGTCCGCCTCGAAACGCACCTCGGCGATGTCGAAGGCGATGGCGAGCGGTTCGAAGCTCTTTCGCACGAGTTTGCGCGCATCGACCTTTCCGCAAACGAGCTTGATCACGCCGGCGTCGATGCGCGCGAGTTTGAGCAGGGCCGCCACCAGGTCCTCGACACGGGCCTGCAGCGCCTGAATGAGACGCAGGCGCTCGACCAGGTCTTCGGAATCGCCGCGCGCCGAGAGGCGGTCGCGTATGAGCTCGGTGGAAATGGCGATCGAGGTGAGTGGGGTCTTGAGCTGGTGGGAGATGTCTGCGAGCGCGTCTGAGAGCGCGAGTTTTTCCGTCTGCAATTCATCGACGGTGAGGTTGAGGCGCGCTATGACCTTGTCGATCTCGCTCGAGAGGATGGCGAGTTCCCCCTCGCTCATGTCTCGCAGGCGGATGTCGCGCTCGCCCGCGAGCACGCGGTCGAGGTTGGTGGCCATCCTGGCCAGGGCGCGATAGCGACGGGTCGTGAGGGCCATGAAGATGATGGTGACGATCAGGCCGGTGGCGAGGGCGCACGCGGCTGCGAGCAGCGCGGCGTCGGCGGCGGAGGACCCCGATGCGGCAAGCGCCACCGATGTCGCCCCCTTGATGGCAGCGGCATCGGCACGCGCGTTCACGAGCACGTTGAGCACGGCGGAGCGCGTGACCAGGTACGCCGCCACCGCGCCGAGTGCCGTGACGGTCAGGCATGCGATAAGCGCTCGGCGCACTTCGCGATTCCTCAACATGGGCTAGCCTTTCGCCTTGTAGCCGAGGCCGCGGACGGTTTGGATGAGCTCGGGTCGACTCGGGTCGTCCTCGATCTTGTCACGGAGGCGCTTGATGTAGACCGAGAGCGTGTTCTCTTCGATGTAGGTGCCCGCGCTGTCCCACAGGGCGTCTCGAATCATGTCGCGAGAGACGAGCTTGCCGGGGTTTGTGGCGAACAGGAGCAGCAAGCGGTATTCGAGGGCGGAGAGCGTGAGCTCGATGCCCTTGCGCTCGACGTAGGCGCGATCGGTGTCGATGCGAATATCGCCGAGGCTGACGATGCGCCTACTCGGCTGGGAGCGGCGTATGGTCGCGGCTATGCGGGCGAGCAGCTCGCGCGGGCGGAAGGGTTTGGCGACGTAATCGTCCGCGCCCATCGTGAGGCCCGTCACGGTGTTGAATTCGTCATCTGATGCGGTGAGGAAGATGACCGGGGTGTCCGGCGAGGTCTCCTTCACGGCGGCGCACACCGCGAAGCCGTTGCCTTCGCGCAGGGTGACGTCGAGCAGTACGAGCTGATAGGCGCTTGCGGAGCCGTTGCCCGTGGCGAGCTCGATGGCACGCGTCTGGGTGTCGGCGGTGTCGACGCTGTAGCCCGAGCTGGTGAGGAGCTCGGTGAGGGCGGCGACGATGAGTTGATCGTCTTCGACGAGCAGGATGCGGGTGGTCATGGATGCCTCCAGATGGGGATTCGCCTTGCACATCGCGGCACTCGGCGGGCGGTGCGTGGCGTTAGTTGTGGACGATCACGCAATCGCCTTTGGCGATGAGGTCGAACAGCGCGGCGGCGCGATCGGGGGGCAGGTTGACGCAGCCATGGCTTCCCGTCCAGGTGTAGGCCCTGGGATTGGAAAAGCTTGCGGATGACTGCCAGTTGGCGTCGTGCATGCCGATGGCGTTGCCCACGAACGGCATCCAGTAGGCGACCGGCGTCTCGTAGTCGGGCTCGCCGTCCTTGTCCTTATCGAGGCCGATGAGGGTCGAGTTGCGTGTCTTGGCGTTCAGGCTGAAGACGCCCGTGGGGGTCGCGTTGCCGTTGTTGGGGTTGCCCGTGATGCAGCCGCTTTCCCACACGAGGTTGCCCGCCGCGTCGTAGTAGCGTGCGTGCTGCTCGGTCAGGTCGATGTCGCAA
>JAHHSP010000147.1 GCA_020025115.1 Collinsella sp.
CGCATGGGCCATGAAGCTCATGGCCGGGCGCGGCCGGCTGGACAGCGCCATGCCCAGCGCCGCGACCGCGCTGGTCCCCAGCAGCACATAGCGATGGTCGCCGCGGGCAAACGAGATGATGCGGGCGATCCGGCCGGAGCCGGCGCCCATGAATTTGGAGGTCATGGTCTCTCCCTTAGATTCCAAGGCACGAAGCCTCAGGTGCGCGGGCCCATGCCGCGCACCCGAGATAAGATGTTCGATATGAGCGCTTGCCGCCGCATCGGCTTATGCGGGCTGGCGATCCATGCAGGCGGACCACATGTCCTGGCGCTCTTCGTCATCGATAGACGCGATGATCTCGTTGACCTTGTCGAGCGCGGCGTCATTTCCCTTGGCGACGGCCGCGTTGTCGGGCATGAGAGAGCCCTCGAAGGAATCTTCCATGTCAAGCACCACCAGGTCGGAATAGACCTCGAGCAGCTTTGGCGCGGAGAGCATGGAGTACGTGATGATGTCGCACGTGCCATTGCGCAGGTTCTCGACGACCATGGGCTGGGTCTCGGCGGGCGTCATGTGGTTGACGCCCCCGATCTGGGCAATGACGTCGTCGTACATGGTCGCCGCCTGCCCCAGGACAGAGGCGTCCGCAAGTTCGTCGAACGTGGTGGCGCCGGCATAGGCGGAATCGCCCTTGCAGATCATGACGATGTCGTCGTCGACGTACGAGTCGGAGAACGCCGCGGCGGCCGCGCGTTCGGGCGTGACGGACATGCCCGCGCACACGATGTCGACCTGACCGTTGTTGAGGGCGTCGATGAGCGAACCGAACTCGAGCTTGACCGCGACCGGCTCCATGGAGAGGCCCTCGGCGATGATCTTCGCGACTTGGACGTCATAGCCGTCGGCAAACGCGCCCGGGACGTTCTCGATGGGGATCGTGAACTCGGACGCCGTGGAGACCTGCCAGTTATACGGGGCGTACGCCGCCTCCATACCGACGCGCAGGGTCTTACCGTCGCCGAGCCGGATACCGGACGCAGAGGTGCCGGCAGCGGCGTCCCCACCGGCATTCTGAGGAGCGGGACCACAGCCCGCGAGGAACATCATGCCCCCCACGCCCAATGCCGCCATGCCCGAGAGCTTCAAGAACTCCCTGCGTGAACGCATGACGGGATGTACAGATACAGAGACAGTCTCGTGAGCCATGATGATACCTCCGGTTTTTGTCTGAGACCCCTTCCGCACGACGCAACCAGAGGGGGCCCATCCCCCTCTCCCTTGCAACTCAATGCGTGAAAGTTCCGCGTGCTGCACGGCAGGATACTCCGCCCAGATGGAGTGTTACCACGAGATATGACAAGAAATCTGTTAGTTACATTGTCTATGCACTGACATGCATAGACAATCGCCCATGATAATGTCGCCGAGACCCGTCAAAAGGTTAAATATGGCGGTCTGACCACACGAACCGTCTCATGGGGCCTACAATATCCTCGAAATTCTTGGCATGACCCACCCGTCTGGAAAGGAACCCATGCTTCCGTCCTACCTCTGCGACAACGATCTGTCCTCCATCAAGCTCGTCGCGACCGACATGGACCTCACCCTGCTGGCCGATGACAAATCGATGCCCGAGGGCATCGGCGAGCGCATCGACGCCCTCACCGAGCGCGGGATCATCTTCTGCGCGGCGAGCGGCAGGCCCGGTCCCACCTTGCGAGAGTCCTTCCCCGACCATCACTCCGACATGGCCATCGTCGCCGACAACGGGGCATCCGTGTACCTGCGCGACGAACTCATATACCGTGACCTCATCTCCCGTCCCCTCTATCACGAGGTGCTCTCCCTGGCGTCGAACACCCCCGGCGGCGTGCCGGTGCTGTGCGCCTTCGACGATGTCTACGCACTCGAGCGCGATCGCGGCCACGAAGACGTCCTCGGCATCTACTATCGCTCCATCACCTACGTCGACTCCTTCGCCGGACTCGATGTCGACTCCAACAAGATTTCGATCTACTTCCCCGACTGGGATAGCAAGAAGAACCTCGACGAGATATACGCCCCCGCGTTCGGCACCCGCCTGTATCTGACGTGCGCGGGCGACGAATGGCTCGACTTCATGAACATCGGCGTCGACAAGGGCTCGGGCATCCGTCACCTCGTCGAGCATTTGGGCATCGGGCTCACGGACGTGGCCGCCTTCGGCGATACCTACAATGACATCCCCATGCTGGACATAGTCGGTCACAGCTACGTCATGTCCAACGCCGCCGAGCATATGCACGCGCATGGCAAGTTCCTCGCACCGACCAACAACGAGGCCGGGGTTCTCACCGTCATCGACCGCATCGTCAAAGCAGCGGAATAGGAACGCCGCCACTTCGACGAGACCGCCCCCGACGCCTTCGGATACAGGCGTCGGGGGCGGTTTTCGCATGGAGGGACATCTGGCGCGGATTACTTCGCCTCGGCCCAGGTCTCGCCGATGCTCGCGTCGGCGATGAGAGGGACGCGCAGCGCGGCGACGCCCTCCATCTCATCGCGCACCATGGCGACCAGTCGCTCGACCTCGTCGACGGGGCACTCGAAGTCAAGTTCGTCATGCACTTGCAAGATCATCTTCGCCGCAAAACCCTCGGCACGCAGACGGTCGGCCACGCGCACCATGGCGATCTTGATGATATCGGCCGCGGACCCCTGCATGGGATGGTTCATGGCCGTGCGCTCTCCAAACATGCGCTGCGCCGGTACGCGGAGCTCCGGGATGGGGCGACGGCGACCGTACATGGTCTCGGCATATCCCGTCCGCTTCGCGAAGGCGACCGTCTCATCCAGATACGTGCGCACCCCGGGATAGGCGCGGAAGTACGCGTCGATCATCTCGCGGGCCTCGGCCATGGGGATGTCCAGCGTCTGGGACAGGCCGTATGCCTGTTGCCCGTACACGATGCCGAAGTTGACCGCCTTGGCTCGACTGCGAAGCTGGGGCGTGACCTCGTCCACGGGGACGCCGAAGACGCGCGCCGCGGTCTCGGCGTGGAAGTCCTCACCCTCATTGAAGGCGTTCACCAGGTGCTCATCACCGGAAAGGTGCGCCAGCAACCTGAGTTCGATCTGCGAATAGTCGATCGCCACGAACACGGACCCCTCCTCGACCGAGAAGGCGCGCTTGACCGCATGGCCCAACGCGGAGCGGGTGGGGATGTTCTGCAGGTTGGGATTCGAG
>JAHHSP010000148.1 GCA_020025115.1 Collinsella sp.
GTCCTCTCAAACGGGTCGATCGCATATGGCGTTATCGTACCCCGCCTATGCGGCGATAGATAGAAAAAGCGGGGCCCGAGAGCGATCTCGAGTCCCGCTTTCGCGGGCGTCAACGTATGGTGCCGCAAGCCTGCCCCGCGCTTCCCAAAGTAAGTGCTCGCTTTGCCCGGAGCATTTGTCCGGAGCGTTCGCCCTGGGCGTGCCCCTCGCGGGCCTCCGCCGTGCACGCCCCGCGCTATTTTTTGTTGCGGCAATCGCCGAAGCTCCCCAAGCGCTCAAACTTATCGAGATCGGTTTCCGCCATGCCCTGTTTCATGCCCTCGAGGCGCTTGACGCGCATGGGGTCGTTCGCGTCGTTCCAGAGCTTCTCGGCAACTGGTTCCCAAGCTTGCGCCGCGGGAACGGTCTTGCGGCGCAAGTCCTCGGGCGTCTCGGGCTCCACCAGGTCGGTGCCGTGGGCGCCGGATTCGGCGACGAGTCTGCCAAGCTCATAGGGGTTCTCGAGCATGGGGCAGGGGCGCAGATGATTGTCGTTGAACGGCTGGTTCTCGTAGTACTTCATGAACAGCGGCGACTTGAGCGCCTCGATCAGCGTGACATCATGGATGTTGACGTTGCTGTAGTGGATGAACACGCAAGGTTCCACGTCGCCCGCTGCGTTGATGTGCAGATAGCGGCGACCTCCGGCGATGCAACCGCCCACGTACTCGCCGTCATTTTGGAAGTCCATGGTGAACAGCTCCTTCTTGGAGCGCATGTCGCGCACGAAGTGGTACATGCGCTCGCGCTGCTCGGGCGTGGGTATGAGCGATGCGGGCGAGGAGGCTCCCACGGGCATGTAGTGGAAGTACCAACAGAACAGAGCGCCCTTGTCGATCATCCAATCCATGTTGGCCTCGGTGGCCACGGCATCGGCGTTCTCCCGCGTCCAACAGCAGGAGATGCCGAACGGCAGGCCGTTTTCGCGAAGCAAGTCCATGGCGTGTTCGATCTTGGCGTATGTGCCCGCGCCGCGGCGGGCGTCGGTCGTGCCCTCGTCGCCCTCGGCGGAGATGGCGGGAACGAGGTTGCCCACGCGGATCATCTCCTGGCAGAGCGCCTTGTCGATGAGGGTGCCGTTGGTGAAGCACAAGAATGCGCAGTCCTGGTGCTTCTCGCACAGGCGGATGAGGTCGTTCTTGCGCACGAGCGGCTCTCCGCCGGTGTAGATGTAGATATGGCAGCCGAGCTCCTTGCCCTGGCAGATGATGGAGTCGATGTCCTCGAGGGAAAGGTTGAGCGTATGCCCGTACTCGGCCGCCCAGCAGCCCGTGCAGCGCAGGTTGCAGGCGCTCGTGGGGTCGAGCAAGATCGCATACGGTATGTTGCACCGGTGCTTTTCACGCATCTTCTCCTGATAGGGCCATGCCAAGACGCTGCAGTCCACGATGAGGGTTTTGAGCAGCTTGGTTCGCACTTCGGGGTTGAGATCGAAGATGCGCATCATGAGCCGGTACCAGTTGTTGCGTTCGCGAATCGCGGTGTCGAAGGCCCGACGCTGCGAGGGGAGCACGTGCTCGGGGATGAATTTGTCGACGAGCGTCATGATGGTGTCGATGTTCTTCTCGGGGTTCTCTTCGAGGTAGTCGATGATTTTATCGAGAGCCACCCGTTCCGCCGCTTGTGTGAGTGCCATGCTGCTCCTTCTTTCGACGCACTGGGGGCGACGCGGGACATGCCTGCAGCTCGAGTCGCGAAGACGGAGGATCGACGCGACGCGCCGCCTTGCCGTGAATGGTAACAGCTGTGGTATATTCTACAAATGTGGAATAACGAACTGTGTCTATTCTACGAAACACAGGTAGATGTGGGCTTTGCCTTCAAATCGTGCGAACTGTGGAGGAGCAAGGGACTTGGACGGACGTCATTTGAGGATGATCGAGGAGCGGGGTGTCACACCTGCGTCCGCGGCGGCCGCGCCCCAATGCGAGCACGTCGATCGCCGTGTGCTCCGTTCCCGCGCGGCTATGGTCACCGCGTTCGAGAGCCTGCTGGCGGAGAAGGCCTATGAGGACATCACGGTGACCGACATCGCGCGCAAGGCCGATGTCGACCGCAAGACATTTTACAAGCACTTCGGGTCGATCGACGGGCTGCTCGCCTACGTGCTCGACAGCCATGTCGCTGATATCGTGGAGAACACGCTCAGACTGCTGGCGTGCACGGGGGAGGGCGAGCAAAATGGCTTTGCCATGCGCATCCAGATCTTTTTCGAAATGGTGAACAGGGCCATCATGGAGAACATCGCGCTCAAGCGGCGCGTGTTCGAGTGCGTCCCCTTCGACCTGATGTTCACCTGCATCAAGCAGTCCATGTACGAGGAGCTCGAGCGCTACTGCATGATTCCGGCGAGCGTGCGCTCCGACCAGCTCGATTATTACCTCTCGTTCGTGTTCGGGGGAATTTTGTCAGCGTACCGGGAATGGATCATGATGGGTGGCGATACCCCTATCGAGAGCGTTTCGAGCGCCGCGAGCGCCCTGGTCGCTCGCGGCCTCTCCTCGCTCGAGGGTATCGACGCCCTCGAAGGCGGCCGCACCCCGGGCGTTCCGCGCTCGGCGGACGAGCCCGGCGCGTAGCCGGCCACGCGCCGGGTCCCGATGCGCGGGCCTGCGCTCCCAGTCTGCCCGGGGCTGCTCGCGCGAGCGGTCGCGGCCTTCTGCCGCACCGTGCATCACTTGATCACGCGCACGCGATACATGGACGGGATCGTCCGCAGCGCGGCGATGGTCGCCTCGTCGAGATGCTCGTCGGTATCGAACATCGTGTAGGCATTTTCACCGGCGCTCTCGTTGACCATGCGCTGCACATTGGCGTTGTCCTTTGCGAGGGCGGCGGTGATTTGGCCGATCATGTTGGGTACGTTGGCGTGCAGGCACGCGATGCGGCTCGCGGCCCGGGCCTTGCCCATGGAACAGGTCGGGTAGTTGACCGAGTGGGCGATGTTGCCGTTTTCGAGATAGTCCTTGAGCTCAGAGATGGCCATGTCGGCGCAGTTCGACTCGGCCTCCTTGGTGCCCGCGCCGGAGTGCGTGGTGATGAAGGTCCGAGGCATGCGCACCGTCTTGGGTGTGGCGAAATCGCAGGCGAACCAGGAGAGCCTGCCGGTGTGCA
>JAHHSP010000149.1 GCA_020025115.1 Collinsella sp.
ACTTTGAGATGGAGGTGTCGATGGCCGGCTGCTCCGTGGCGACAAAGACGCCGTCCGCGTTGAGCTGACCCGAGAGCACGACGGCGACGCCATCGGCGATCTGCTCGTCGAGACCCCCGCCGTACACCACTTTGAGCGCGGCGCCCTGGGACTCGATGACGAAACGATAATCCGCGCCGGCATCGTGGACCTCGCCCTGGATATAGCCACACACCTTGACGTCTTTGAGCATCATGGCATCGACCTGGTCGATGAGGCCCTTGACGGTGAGGGAGCCCTCGGCGCTCTCGTACTTGGACGGGCACTTGGTGAGCATCTCGGTGCACTTGAGCACAAGCGGGCTCTCGACCGTGCCGGTGCAGATGGCGACGACGCCCGAGCCAAAGGTTGCGGGCAGGGCGCCCTCGTAGACGACATCGACCGACTCGCTCCCGTCGCCCTCCTCGGGGGTGATCGCGAAATGGACCACGGTGCCGTCCGCCTCGATCGAGCCATCAACGACCGAGCCGGTGACCTGGACCTTCCTGCCAGCGTAATCGCCGGTCAGCAGGTCGCCCACCGTGAGCGACGAGGCCGCCCCGCCAGAGCCGGCGATGGCGACGATCACGAGCATGGCGATGGCGACGATACCGCCGGTCACCGCCAGACGGCGCTTGGCCTTCTTGTTCATGAGACTCCTCGGAAAACGAAAACGTTTATGCGCCGCGGGGCGCGCATGCGAGCGATAAGTATACAATGTGCGCTGTCGCTCAGGACATCCTGTCGACCCTATTTCCGCAGCGTTCGCATGACATTCAACGGGAGGCGACCATGCTCTTGGCCATCGATATGGGCAACACCCAAACCGCGCTCGGCCTGTTCGACGGCGACAAGCTCGTGCACGCATGGCGCATGCCCACGGACCGCACGCTCACCAAAGACGAGCTGCACGTTCGCCTGCTCGGCTATTTCCACAAGGATGGGCTCGACCTGGGCCGCGTCGACGCCATCGCGTTCGCCGGCGTGGTGCCGCAACTCATGCGCGAGTGGGAGGGCGTGGCCCGAGATATGGGCGCGCACCTGGTGGTCGTGGGTCGCGAGACCGAGGCCGTGACCGATATCGATGCCCCCAACCCGGCCGAGGTGGGAGCCGATCGCATCGCCAACGCCACGGCGGCGGCCGCATTGTACGGAGCACCGAGCACCGTGGTCGACTTCGGCACCGCCACCAACATCGACGTGATCGACGCGCGGGGCGCCTACATCGGCGGATGCATCGCGCCGGGCATTCGCATCTCACTCGATGCGCTGACCGCCCGCGCCGCCCGATTGGCAAGCGTCCCGCTCGAGGCTCCCCAGGCCACGATCGGCCGCACCACCGTGGAGGCCGTGCAGAGCGGCACCGTTGTAGGCGCCGCCGCGATGGCCGAGGGCCTGGTCGCACGGATCAAGCGCGAGCTCGGGTGCGCAGACGCGACCGTCATCGCCACCGGTGGCCTCGCTCGGGTGGTGGCCGAGGCCACCGACGTGTTCGACCACGTCGATTCCCAGCTCACCATCAAGGGTGTCTGCGAGATCTACCGCCGTCTGACGCAGCCGGCCTAACGCTACAGCGAGCCGAGCTCGGCGACGACGTGACCCACGCGGTCCTCGGGCTCCTTGACGTCAATTCCCTCGTAGCGAAAGAACCGCGCCGGGTTGTGCATGAGGTCCTCGAGCGGAACCAACACGAAGTCGCGCTCGCCCAGGCCCGGATGCGGCAGGCGCAACTTGTCGCCGCCGTGCACCTCGTTGTCCATCCAAATCAAGTCGCAGTCGATGACGCGCGGCCCGTTGGCCCGCACGTTCTTGCCGCGGGCGCGGCCGAGTTTCTGCTCGATCTTGAGCAGCTCCTCCAGCAAGATGAGCGGGGCAAGTTCGGTCTTGATCTCGACCACGGCATTGGCGAACGCCGCTTGGCGCGTCTCGTAAGCGGGCTCGGACTCGTAGATGCGCGAACAGGCGGAAACGCAGGTCATGGGAATTTGGGCGATGAGGTCGCGCGCCGCGCGGATGTTCTCCTCGCGCTCGCCCTTGTTGGACCCGAGCGCCACGTAGGCACGACGGGGCTGAGGACGGGCAATCGCCCAAAAGCCGTTCAGGAACTGATAAAAACCAGCGACATCGTGTACGCGAACGATATTTGCACCCTGCTCGATGGCGCCCAGGCACACGCCGAACGTCGCGATATCGCGATCGCGCGCATCCTCGACGCCCGCGATGGCTCCCACCAGGCGCTTGCGCGACACGGCGCAAAGCGTCGGATAGCCGAGCGAGGCGATCTTGCCCATCTCGCGCTGGATGACGATGTCCTCGTTTGCGTCCTTGCCAAAACCCGGGCCGGGATCGAGGCAGATGCGCTCGCGATCCACCCCGGCGTGGATAAGCGTGCGAGACTGATCGGACAAGAAGCCCATGACACGGCGCATGATGGGCGCGGAGTCGGGAAGGGTGAAGCGACGGAGCTGCGAGGTGCGATTGGCGGCGCCGGTGCGCGCGGCGGATCGCGCCATGACGGCCGCGAGATCGTCGCCGGAGGGTGCTTCGTCGACCGGCTCGCTCGCGACATCCGCACCGGAGGCATCGAGAGCCGCAACGGCGGGTGCGGCGGGAGCCGGGGAGGCCTGCTCGTCATCGGCATCGGGCGTCACCGCATCGAACGGCAGCTGCGGCTGCAAGGGCTGTACCATGCCGGAGATGAGCTTGGCCTTGGCGGCGCGCTTGGACTTGCCGGTGGCGCCCAACGCGCGGGCAGCCTCCTCGGCCTCCCGGGCCTTCTGCGCCATGAATGCGGCGGCGGAGGTGTCGAGCTGGACCTCGGTGTGCGTGCGGGGACGCTCGACGTCGGAAACCTCGCCGGCGTGCATGACCACCAGACCGCAATCGCTCTCCTTGACGAAGTCGACCATGCGCGGGTCGGTGAAACCCGTCACGTCGTTGACGATGGAGGCCCCCACGCGGACGGCCGCCTTGGCCACCTCGACGTGACGGGTGTCGATGGACACCACGGCACCGGCCTTGGCGAGCGCCTGGACGACCGGCAGCACGCGGCGCGCCTCGGTGTCGGGGTCGACCGGGGTGAAGCC
>JAHHSP010000015.1 GCA_020025115.1 Collinsella sp.
GCCCCTAGGCGTCCCAGGCATCGCGGCCGCGAATGGCGCGCAGGCCGATGTCGCGGCGCAGGGTCTTGCCCTCGAAGGCGATCTTCCCGCACGCGGCATACGCCAAGTCGCGCGCGGCCTCGAAGGTCTCGCCGAGAGCGGTCACGTCGAGCACGCGCCCGCCGGACGTGACGAGCTCGCCATCCTCATTTACCGAGGTGCCGGCATGGTACACGGTCACGTTCTCCATGGCCTCGGCGTTCTCGATACCGGTGATAACCTTGCCCTTCTCGTACGAACCCGGGTACCCGGCGCTCGTAAGGACCACGGACACAGCCCATTCGTCGCGCCATTCGAGCTCGATCTCGTCCAGGCGCTGCTCGGCGCAAGCGAGCATCACTTCGACCAGGTCGCTCTTCAAGCGGGGCATGAGCACCTCGGTCTCAGGGTCGCCAAAACGGGCGTTGTACTCGATGACCTTGGGGCCCTCGGGGGTCAGCATGAAGCCGCCGTACAGGCAGCCGCGAAAATCGATGCCCTCACGATTGGCCGCGGCGACGGTCTCGTCCAGGATGCGGCACATCTCGGCATGCTCCTCGTCCGTGACGATGGGCACGGGGCTGTAAACGCCCATGCCGCCCGTATTGGGGCCAAGGTCCCCTTCAAGAGCCCGCTTGTGATCTTGGGACGTCGCCATGGGACGGACGGTCTTGCCGTCGGTGAAGGCGAGCAACGTGCACTCCGGACCGGTCAGCATCTCCTCGATCACGACGGTGCTGCCCGCGGCGCCAAACGCGCCGTCAAAGCACTCGTGCACGGCCTGCAGGGCCTCGTCGAGCGTGAGGGCGACCACGACACCCTTGCCTGCGGCCAGGCCATCGGCCTTCACGACCACGGGAGCGCCCTGTTCACGCACGTAAGCGAGGGCAGCCTCCTCATCGGTGAAGGAACCGTACGCGGCGGTGGGGATACCGGCGCGCGCCATGAGCTCCTTGGAGAAGCGCTTCGAGCCCTCGAGCTGCGCACCTGCGGCGCCCGGGCCAAAACACGGGATGCCGGCCTCGCGCACGGCGTCGGCCACGCCTTTCACGAGCGGGGCCTCGGGGCCGATCACGACCAGGCCGCAACCGGTCTCACGGGCAAAATCCGCAACCGCAGCCGGATCCTCGGCATCGAGGGCGACGTTCTCCCCCAGCTCGAGCGTGCCGCCGTTGCCCGGGGCGATAAAGAGCGTTCCGCAGCGCGGGGACTCGGCGAGCTTGGCGGCGAGGGCGTGCTCACGGCCGCCGCTACCCAGCAGCAGGATGTCGATGGTGTTCTCGGTTGCGCTCATGCGTCCTCCTCTAGAGCAAGGCGCCGCCCAACCGGACGGCGCGCTAACTTGGTTGAATTACTTATTCCAGTCGCGAACGATCGTCTGCTCGCGGTCGGGGCCCACGGCCACAAAGCTCACCTTGCAACCCGCCAAGTTCTCCACGTAGGTAACGTAGTCCCGGGCGGCCTGCGGCAGCTCCTCGAACGTGCGGCACCCGGTGATGTCGCACTTCCAACCGGGCAGCTCCTCGTACACGGGCACCGCATGGGCAAACGCCACGGTATGCTCGGGCACGCTGGTGTAGCGCACGCCATCGCAATCGTAGGCGACGCACACCTTGATGGTGTCGAACTCGGAAAGCACGTCGAGCTTGGTGAGCGCGATGTCGGTCAGGCCGTTCACGCGGGTGGCGTAACGGGCGATCACGCCGTCAAACCAACCGCAACGACGACGGCGACCGGTGGTCACGCCATACTCGCGACCGACCTCGGTGAGGGTGCGGCCCTCGTCGCTCGTCTCAAAATCGAGCTCGGTCGGCATGGGGCCGGAACCCACGCGCGTGATATATGCCTTCATGATGCCCAGCACGCGGTCGATGTTCTTCATACCCACGCCGGAACCGGTCACAGCGCCACCTGCAGTGCAGTTGGAAGAGGTCACAAACGGGTAGGTGCCGTGATCGATGTCGAGCAGCGTGGCCTGCGCACCCTCGAACAAAATCTCCTTGCCCTCCTCGACGAGGTTGTTGAGCAAAAGACCCGTCTCGCAGATGTAGGGGCGCAGACGCTCGGCCATGGGGAGGTAGGTCTCGCAAATCTGATCGACGGTATATCCGGGCATATCGAAGATGCGCTCGAGTTGCGGGTTCACGCGGGCGAGGACGATCTCGAGCTTCCCACGGAAGGTCGCCTCGTCCATCAGGTCCTGCATGCGGATGCCGACGCGGGCCATCTTATCCTGATAGCAGGGACCGATGCCGCGCTTGGTGGTGCCGATGTTGTTCTTGCCGAGCAGCTCCTCATACGCACCGTCGAGATCGACGTGGTAGGGCATGATCACATGGGCGTTGCCGGAGACCTTGAGGTTGGCGGTGGAGATCCCATCGCCTTCGAACATATCGATTTCCTCGAGCAGAACGGCGGGGTTGACCACGCAGCCGTTGCCGATCACCGACACGCAGTCGGGGTACATGATGCCCGAGGGGACCTGATGCAGACCGTACTTCTTATCGCCCACCACGATGGTGTGCCCGGCGTTGTTACCGCCCTGGTAGCGGACGACACAGTCGAACTCGGGTGCGATCAGGTCGCAGATCTTGCCCTTGCCCTCGTCGCCCCACTGGGTACCCACCAACACTGTTGACGGCATGGCCACTCCTCAATTCAATCGCCCGGCCCCTTCGGCCCGGGCAGGTCTTCGAACATATCGGACAGGAGTCCGACCGCGGGGTCAAACGACCCGGCCCTCACATTATAGGCGCGCAGCGCCTACCTCGCATTACTCAACCGCGTGTTCGTCAATCTCATAGAACTTGGTCGAGGCGGGCAGGAACATCAAATCCACGTCGCCAACCGGGCCCGAACGGTTCTTGGCGAGGATCACGCGCGTGATGCCGAAGTCCGGTCGGTCGTCTCGCTCGGCCTCCGCCTCGGTACTCGAGCGGTCGAGCAGCATGATGATGTCGGCATCCTGTTCGATGGAGCCCGATTCGCGCAGGTCGCTCATCTGCGGCCGCTTGCCGGTACGGCCCTCGAGCGAACGGTTCAACTGGGAGAGCATGATGACCGGCACGTTGAGCTCTTTGGCCATGATCTTGAGGCCACGGCTCATCTCCGAAACCTCGACGGCGCGGTTGCCGTTGTAGTTCTTGCCCGCCGGCGGGTTCACCAGCTGAAGATAGTCGAGGATGATGACGGCTTTTTCCTTGTTGTGGAGCATACGGCGGGCCTTGGCGCGGATCTCGGTGACGGTCGTGCCCGGGGTATCGTCGATCAGGATGTCCAGGCGCCCCAGCTCGTTAATGGCCTCGTTGATGTTGGCCCATTCCTCGGGGGAGATGCGGCCCGTACGGAAGTTGGACATGTTCACCATGGCCTGGGCGCAGATGAAGCGCTGCGCGATCTCCTTGCCGGACATCTCCAGGGAGAAGAAACCCACCGTGTACCCGTCTGCGGCGGCGTTGAGAGCCAGGTTCAGGGCAAACGAGGTCTTACCGACGGCCGGACGCGCGCCGATGACGATGAGCTGGCCCTCGCGCAGGCCCATGAGCATTCGATCGAGTGTCGGATAGCCCGTGGGCGCACCGTGGACGTCACCGCCGGCGCGTGCGACCTCCTCGGCCTCCTGATACGCCTCGGCCATAAAGTCGCCGAGCTCGCGATAGGAACTTTTCACCTCTCGCGCCGTTACGGACAGCAGCATGGACTCGGCGCGCTCGATGACCTCCTTCGTATCGATCGGGGCGTCATAGGCGAGGGCGCTGATCTGGTTGGTCGCGCCGATGATCTCCCGCAACATGGCGTCACGGCGGACGATGCCGGCATGATGCTGCCAGTTGGCGAGCGCAAGCGTGTTGCCCATGAGCTCGAGGACGTACGCCTCCCCACCCACGGCCTCGAGCTTGTCGATGGAATTCAGGTAGTCGATGAGAGAGATGGAGTCGATCGGGATCGAGCTCTCGTACATCGAGCCCATGGCGACGAAGATCGTCTTGTGGGACGGGCGGTAGAAATCATCGGGCATGAGCTCGACGAGCGCTTCCTCAACCACCTCGCCCGAGAGCAACATGGCGGACAGGACCTTTGCCTCGGCGTCGATGTTGTTGGGCAGCCCCTTCAAAGCACCGCGGTCGATCGAGGTGGAGGGTCCCCACCCAAAATCGTCATCCCCGCTCATCGCACTCCTTTCCTTGCCTCCTGGCACCCGCGCGCCACATGGCGCACACCGGGTCTTGGGACACACAATGGTAGGGCATCTGGGACCGAGTTCCCAACGTCAAGCCCCCAGGTGGAGCGTTTTATCGACGAGAGGCCCATGGCGCCTTCGGTGTTGATAACTCACCGTCTTGAGCTGGGGACAATGCGGTTATCAACGTTTTCAACAATGTGGATGACTCGTGAGGTTGGAGTTATCCACAGGGCTGGTTGCAACCTGCGGATTCGCGCAAACGTCCAGCGCTTACTTTCTCTTAATAGAGTATTTACCTGCGAGTTTGCCATTTCCGCAGCTAGATGGCCGTATAAATAGCGAATGTTACGCCGGAGATGACTGCGCCGCGCAGCGCGAGGGGTCCGTTCCCCATCCGAGGAAGCCCCCTCACCTGGTATTTCACCAATCACCACAACCGCGACCTGTGGATTTCTCGGGTTTTGCCAACATATGCCCAAACCCACCGTCGAGGCGCCCCACAAAAAAGCCCCGCGCCGTTTGGCGCGGGGCTCATGAGTCGCGTAGTGCGAAGCTCGCATGCTACTCGGCAGCAGCCTCGGTCTCGACCTCGGCGGTCTCCTCGGCGGCGACCTCCTCGGCCTCAACGGCCTCCTCAGCCTGCTCCTCGACGCCCACCAGGACGACGATGGATGCCTTGATCTCACGGTAGATGGAAATCTCCACCTCGTGGGAACCGGCCACCTTGATCGGCTTGCCAAGCTCAACGCGCTTACGGTCGATCTCAACGTCGAGCTCGGCCTTGATCGCATCGGCGATCATGGCAGCGGTGACGGAGCCGAAGAGGACGCCCTCCTCGCCGACCTTCGCGTCGACGGCGACCTTCTGACCGGCGAGCTTAGACTTGAGAGCGTTGGCGTCGGCCAGGCGGACGGCCTCACGCTTCTCGATGTTGTTGCGACGCTCCTCGAGCTGCTTCAGGTTGCCCTTGGTAGCAGCAACGGCGAGCTTCTGCGGAATCAGGTAGTTCTCGGCGTAACCCTGAGCGACGTCGATGACGTCACCCTCGCCGCCCTTGCCCTTGATCTCACCAAGCAGAACAACTTTCATGGGTACCCTCCCTACTTCTTCTCGCGAGGACCGCGGGTGGACACCACGGGCACGGCGTACGGCAGAAGAGCCATCTCGCGGGCGCGCTTGATCGCGTTCGCGATGTCGTGCTGATGCTGCGTGCAGGCGCCAGTGACGCGGCGCGGCTTGATCTTGCCGCGATCGGTCATGTACTTGCGGAGGAGCTGAGTATCCTTGTAATCGATGAACTCAGTGTTCTCCTTGCAGAACTGGCAGTACTTGCGACGCGGCTGACGGGCAGAATAATCATTAGCCATGTCTCAATACCTTTCGTGACGACGGTTCGAGCGAACTCTCACCGTCAATTACGCATCCCTTAGAACGGGATGTCCTCATCGTAGACGTCGACCGCAGGGGGAACCGGAGCCGCCATGGGCGCCGGAGCCTGCTGCGGAGCGGGCGCGGGGGCGTAGCCGCCCTGCTGGCCGTAAGACGGGGCGGGGGCGTAGCCGCCTGCCTCACCCTGCTGGCCGCGGGACATGAACTCGATCTCATCGACGATGACCTCGAGCTTGCTGCGGCGCTGGCCGTCACGCTCCCAGGAGCTGTAACGAAGCTTGCCCTCGATGGCGACCTTCGACCCCTTCGAGAGATAGCGGTTCACGGCCTCCGCACGGGTGCCGAACATCGTGCAGTCCACGAAGTTCGGGTAGTCCTCCCACTCGCCCGTCTGAGGATTGCGGCGACGGTCGTTGACCGCCACGCCGAAGCTCAGGACCTGGGTGCCGCTCGCGGTGGCGCGCAGCTCGGGATCGCGGGTGAGATTACCGGAAATGTTGACTCGGTTGATGCTCATACGTGTTCACTACCTCTCACGCGGCGTTAATGGGCCGCATCCATACAAATGACCTACTCCTGGTCGTCGTGACGGACGATCATGTGGCGAATCACGGCGTCGGTAATACGAAGCACGCGATCGAGCTCCGCGATGGAAGCCGGGTCTGCATGGAAGTTGATGAGGGTGTAGTCACCTTCGGTGAGCTTGTCGATCTCGTAAGCGAGCTTGCGCTTGCCCCACTCGTCGACGTTGTCGACCTTGCCATTGCCCTCGGCGATCGTGTTGTCGATACGCTTCATCACGGCGAGACGGGTCTCGGGATCGAGGTTGGGGTCAACGAAGAACAGCAGTTCATAAGCCTTCATGTGGTCACCTCCTCTGGACAAACGGCTTCGGGTCGTGAAGGTGCGCCCGAAGCAGGAAAAGACGTGCTAACTATCGCCGAGTCTGCACATCTTGCAACGTGTCTGCCACCGCACCCCATGACCTCCACATTTTCGCGCACCCACGCCAGCTGCCCGATCATGTGATTCGCCACGTGACAAGCATGACACGCCGTTCGGACATATATCCGATGCCCGTTGCGGCTCGCCGTATCCAATATCTGAATGTTGTCCTCCCATATCTGAAATGCGCAGCATAAGGGCAACATGTCCAAAACGAAAAAAGCGCCCCAGCCGCGCTTCTCGCAAAAAAGAAACGCAACTGGGGCGCCGCGGGAGCGGAGATCGTCCCAAAACCTACTCTTCGATGGGCCCGCCGTCCATGCCGTCGGAAGCGCCTTCGGTGCTGATCGGCCCGAGTGGAATGGGCCTCTTCTCCCCGACCACGGGCTGATCGACCTGGGGCTCCTCAAAAACATCGGCCCGAGTCACCTCGGGGGTCTCGGTCCCAAGAGAACCGGACGTGGGCACAGGGCCGGCGACATCGACATGGGCGAGCACGGCAGGCTCGACAGAGACCACGGACTCGCCAGGGGCGACGGGCTTGACCGCATCGACGGGTCCGCCGGCGGCGGGCGCAGGGGCCGACGACGCCGGCTCTCCCGCGGCCGAAGACATCGGATCCACAGGCACGGAGGCAGTAGCCGTGCGCGGGGCATGATGGGGAACGTCATCGGGCAAAGGAGCGGACGAGACACCCCAGCGATTCACATCGAAGCGGGCAAACCACTGGCCCACCACATTCACGCTCACCAGATTCATCGCCGTCGAGATCACATTGCCCACGAACAGCAGGGCGATCAAAAGTAGAACGAACAGCAGGGCCGGACCGGGGGCCAATTGGTCGACCAGGGGGCGCCAGCCGGTCATATAACCATCCGAAAGCCCGATAACCGCAGTAACGCTCAGCAGGCCGCCCATCAACACCAGCATGGACACCATGGCCACGATCAGCGCGTAGGCCGAAAAGACCACGGCCCCGACAAGGGTCGCCAACACAACCTTGCAAAAGCCCCCAAAGTCGCGAACGACCATCTGGAACAGTCGATCAAGACGCCATCCGGCGGAAAAGCTGTCGTATAACGTTCCGCGAAGGGCCGCCGCCTGCAAAAACGCGCCGGCAAACACCATGATGACGAAGTCGAGCAGGAAAAACGTCAAGCCAGAGGCCAGGATCGCCGAGTGGGCCAGGCCGGACCATCCGGTGGCCATCGCCATCAACACGGCAAGCGAGCCGGGAAACAGAATCTGCAGGACCAGGCCGCAGACAAAGGCAAGGGAAAGCGTGATGAAGAAGGCTCGGGCGCCCGTGTAGATCACCTTCCCATAGTCAACGCCGCGCTGCTTGGGGGCAGAATCAACCCCCCAGGCAGTCAGCCGCGCCCATTCCAGCCCATAGCCGAGCACCGCGATCTGACCCAAGATGGGGATCCAGCCAACCAACGTCAGGACGAGCAGGGGTTTAATCCATCCCTTGTCGCGCGTGAGCATCCGCCACGACGACATAAAACCAATTTCACCAGTTTGCATGCGTGCCTCAATTCCTCATTCCTCGCCAAGTGCATGAGTGAAGTGTATCCCGACGAGCATGGCAATTTCACCCGTGCGCACCATCATTAAGCACAGCTTAAGCCGCTCGCAAGAGCCTCCTAAGGCACGTGCGCCCCGCATCGGCAAGACATGAGCCATGTGTCGAATGGCGTACCGCGACAAAATGCTCATCACAACCCGCGGTAACGCGAGCCTCGAGACCGCGGTCGATAAAAAAACGAGCCAATCGGGCCCGTTGACGCGAAAAATGATGGCGGAGGAGGAGGGATTCGAACCCTCGTACGGGGAGTACCCGTAAACGGTTTTCGAGACCGCCGCATTCAACCACTCTGCCACTCCTCCGTAGGATGTGAAAACGGCACGCGATCCAATTGGATGCGTGCCGCTGAAAGTTCTGGCGGAGAGTCAGGGATTTGAACCCTGGAGACGCTTTTGGCGCCTACACGATTTCCAATCGTGCTCCTTCGGCCACTCGGACAACTCTCCGTGAATGCAGGGGCTATTGTACCGTAAGTCGAACGGGATGCAACGGTAATTCTCGGAAAAGAGGGTAAAATTGCCCCGCTCCCTCCACAACTGGCTCCGTTAAGATAGTTGGGCCCGTTCGTTTTCCCAGGGAGGCACCGTGTTTTCGGCAGTATTCGCAGCAACGCAAAGCGCCATCCCGGCTTCGGCCATCGCGTCTGAAAGCATCGCGATTCCACTCGCGTTCGAGATGCTCGGCGTAGTCGTCGCTGCGGCGACGGGCGCACTTACCGCACGTGAAAACAAACTCGACCTCATCGGCGCGATCGGTCTGGCCGTGCTCGTCTCCCTCGGAGGGGGCCTTATCCGCGACGTCATCTTGCAGGAGGGCAACGTCTACATTCTGCGCCAACCGCTCGCCCTGCCCGTCGCCATCGCCACGGCCGCGATGGTGTTCACCTTTCCCGTCATGGCCCAAAAACCCGATCGCCTCGTGGCCGCGCTGGACATCTTTTCCGTCGGCCTGTTCGCCGTCATGGGCGCCGACAAAACGATGCTGTACGGATATCCAGCCATCACCTGCGTGATGATGGGGTTCTTCACGGCCGTGGGCGGCGGGATGCTTCGCGATGTCTGCCTGGCCCGCATCCCCTTCATCTTTCAACGCAGCAACCTGTACGCAATCGCAGCGATAGCGGGCGCCGCCGTCTACATAGGACTCGTAAAGAACTTTGCGGTATGGAATATCGCCGCGGGCGCCGTGAGCGTCTCGGTCACCGTGATCGTGCGCTGGTGGTCCATTCGCTACAACATCATGAGCCCCACCGAGATTGACCTTCGCAAGCTGCCCGAACCGGTTAAGAAAGTCGCTCGCCCGGTTGTCCGGCCCGTGCGCATGGCCGCCCAACATGTGAGCACCAAGACGAGTCAGGCCGCCGAGCATGCGCGGTTGCGCAAGATCGAGCGCCAGCACAAGCGCGATCGCCAGCGTGAAACCAGGCGCCGTCGACGGTAATTCCCGTCGGGGGCTTTCTCAACCGTCGCAATTACGAACCCGCGATCCGCGAAACGGCATGCGCGGAACGCCGGGCCAAAACGCCCGCGGCCCTCCCGTCGAAGAGGGGGCCGCGCGAATCTGCGTCTCCTAGAAACTAAGCTGTTCGAGACGATCGAACAGGGCGTCGCGACGCGTGAGGAAGTCCCACGGGTCGAAGATCTCGTCGAGCGTCTCGGACGTCACGGTGCACTCCGGATCGGCCTCGAGGCGGGCGCGCAGGTCCGGGCCGTCCACGGCGGCGTGGACGTCATCCCACACAGCCATGGAGTTGCGCTGCACAATCTTGTACGCATCCTCGCGAGAAATACCCGTATCGACAAGGGCGAGCAGCACCTTGGAGGAGTAGATCAAACCACGGGTGAGATCGAGGTTGGCCTTCATGCGCGCGGGATACAGGATGAGGCCGTCCACGATGCGAATGAGGCAGGTGAGCATGTGGTCGAGCGCCATAAAGCTGTCTGCCTGGGCGACCCGCTCGGCGGAGCTGTGAGAGATATCACGCTCGTGCCACAGGGCAACGTTCTCAAACGCCACCTGCGCGTTGGATTTCACCAGGCGCGAGAGGCCGCACACCTTCTCGAGCGTGATGGGGTTGCGCTTGTGCGGCATGGCGGAACTGCCCTTCTGGCCCTTGCGGAACGGCTCCTCCACCTCAAGGGTATCGGTCTTTTGCAGGCTGCGGATCTCGGTCGCGATGCGGTCGCAGGTTGCGGCCGTGGTGGCCAGGACACCCGCGAGGTACGCATGGTGATCGCGTGAGATGACCTGGGTGGACAGCGGGTCGTGCGCCAACCCGAGACGTTCGCAGACATACTCCTCGACGAACGGGTCGATGGAGCTGTAGGTGCCCACGGCGCCGGAGATGGCGCCGACGGCCACGTTCTCGCGCGCATCGACAAGACGGTCGAGGTCGCGCTTGAGCTCCCAAGCCCAGCTGCCGAACTTCATGCCGAAGGTCATGGGCTCGGCATGCACGCCGTGGGTGCGGCCGACGCAAAGAGTGTCGCGCTCCTCAAGGGCGCGGCGGCGGCAGATCTCACCCAGCTTGCGCACATCCTCGATGATGAGGTCGCAAGCCTGCGTGAGCATGTAGCAGAGCGCCGTATCGCCCAAATCAGAACTGGTCATGCCGTAGTGGACCCAACGGCTGGGCTTGGGCTCGCCTTCGGGAACCTCGGCATCCACATGCTCGCCCATGTTGGTGAGGAACGCGATGACGTCGTGATGGGTGACCGCCTCGATAGCGTCGACCTCGGCCTTATCGAACCCGGCGTGCTCGCGGATCCAGGCAGCGTCCTCCTTGGTGATGCCGCACTGGCCGAGCTCGGCCTGGGCCTCGCAGGCGAGCACCTCGATCTCCTGCCAAACGGCGTACTTGTTCTCGAGCGAGAAGATATGGGCCATCTCAGGACGGGTATAGCGATCGATCATGACGAGGGCTCCTTTCATGAAAAGAGCCCGACACCTCCGCGGCACCGGGCTCTTATGGCTCTCAATGGAGCGGGTAACGGGACTCGAACCCGCGAATGTCAGCTTGGGAAGCTGATGCCTTACCACTTGGCGATACCCGCGTGCGGTTAATCCTACCACGCTCACTCCCGTGCAGGCAACTGGCGTCTTTGCGCTCTTTCGCTGAACGGGGTGTGAGCGGAAACGAAGAACCCGTGAATCATGCCCCGCATGGCAGCGCTGTGAGCTGGTGAGTCCCCCAACTGGGCAGATTCCCTCATTTTTTTGCCGACGCGGCAACAGACGGATCGGGATGCGCCCGGGATCGCACGTCGTAGCATCGCCCCACGGGCAACGCAGCACAAACACAGCCGCCCGCGTTCAACCACGAGACCACGGGAGGGCACGATGATCGACAAGAGGAAGAAACCGACATGCGGGTTGATCGGAGGTGGAGGCGCCGAAAGGGGGAGGCCGGCGAGCGATTGCACCGATACGAGGTGCGTACATGGACGGCGGCGAATCTATTTCAAATCGGGCACGACACTCAACGGCAAAGCTCGCACCCTTCTCATGTTCATCCTCATTTCCGCGGCCTTCTGCGCACTCTCGGGTCTCGTGGGGCCCTGGTCGCGCAGCGCGTTCGCCACGGATGGATACACGCACACATTTCCCAACGGGAACACAGTCGAGGTACATCCTGACGGGACGGTCACGGGAACCTGCGTGATGTCCGGCAACGCCGTTGTGGGCGGTAAATTCAGCGGAAATGTCACCATGCCGGACGGCGCGACGTATCCAGCACTCTGCTACGAGGTGGTCATCGGCGCGCCAAATCACGGTTTGTACCCGGGCCCCTGCGACGGGACCTATCCCTTTGAGGCGAAGCGAAATCCCAACGGCACGTACTTCGTGCTGATCAAAAGTCAAAACGCGGCGGCGGGCGCGCCGGGCACCGTACCGAGCACCTATCCCTACCAACGCTGTTGCACCAAAGAGTGGAAACTTGTGCTCGACGTGGACGTCACGTTCGACAAACGCTCTAAGTCGCCCGACCTGACCGACGGAAACCCAGCGTATGCACTGGGCGGGGCCTCATTCGACATATACGATGCCGCGGGCGAACAAAAGGTGACTTCCATCACCATGGATGATGACGGCAAGGCCCGGTGCAGGCTCTCGCCCAACAAAAACTATTACGCCGTGGAGACCAAGGCGCCACGGGGTTACAAACTGAACCAAGACCGCATCCCGTTTCACGTGGATCCACAGGGGGCGACAATTGCATTCGAAGACGCACCGGGAACCGTCTCGCTCACCGTTCGCAAGCAAGATGCCGCCACGGGAAGCGCGGCGCAGAAGGGCCTCTCCCTAAAGGGCGCCCAATACGAGGTGACCTCACTGTCGACTCAGGGATGGAAGACCCATGTGACAACGGATGAGCGCGGCATCGCCTCGGCGACGGGCATCCCCCTGGGCCGCATCTCCGTGGTCGAGACAAAGGCCCCCGAAGGTTATCGGCTCGACCCAACCGTACACACGTACGAGGTGAATGCCGACCAACTCGGAGCATCCGGCGTATTCGAGCTCTCACCCGAAGAGGGCTATGTCGAAGTACCGCAAGCGTTCGACATCGAAATCGTGAAATACCTCGAAAGCGGCAATGAAGGTTCCGGTCTGCAAAAACCGGGCGCTGGAGTGCGCTTTGACATCATCTCCAATTCGACCGGCAAGACCGTCGGCTCGATCACGACTGACGAGAACGGGCGGGCGACGAGCGTGGGCGATTGGTTCGGCGAGGGAGGGCGCATCGACGGCATCAAGGGCGCCATCCCATACGACCGAAAAGGGTATGCTGTACGAGAGGACCCCGACAGCACGCCTGCGGGCTATCAACCGTGCCCCGACTGGACCATCGGAACCGACCAGATGGTGGATGGAAGCACGTTGCGCTACATCGTCGACAATGATTTTGTCGGCTCTCGGGTGCAAATCGTGAAATGCGATGCTGCCGACGGTCAGCCCGTCCCACTCGCGGGGTTCACGTTTCAAGTGCTCGATAAGCACAAAAACCCGATATCCCAGGAGATCTGGCATCCAAATCATGCAGTAGTGGACACCTTCTCCACCGACGGCACGGGATGCGTCACCCTGCCCGAGCCATTGGAGCCGGGAGCCTACTACATCCGGGAAACGCAAGCCGTTAAACCTTATCTGACCAACGGTGACGAGATCGCATTCGAGATTGCCGATGATGCCGATACGCAGCCGTTGACCGTCGTGCGGATCTCAGACGAGCGGGCGACGGGAGCAGCGTCGATCGTCAAGCGCTGCGCCGACGACGCTTGCCCATGGTGTGAGAAGGGAAATGCGGTCAAGGGCGCGACCTTTGTCGTGGCCGCGATGGAAGACATCGTGGGCCCGAACGGCTCCATCGACATGCCCAAGGGCGCGACGCTCGGACTCGATCCGACCGATGAGCGCGGTGTGGCCCACATCGACGGGCTGCCACTCGGCAGCGGAAGTGCTCGATATGCGTTCATCGAGGTCAGTCCGGCGCCGGGCCATATTCTCGACCCCACGCCCGTGCCGTTCACCCTAAGTTGGGTCGACGCAGAAACACCCGTGGTCGACGTCGAGGTGACGCACCGGAACAGCCCCACCGAAACCATCGTGCATAAGACCGATATATCCACGGGGGACCCCTTGTCTGGGGCGACATTCGACGTCTGGCCCCGGGAACTTGAATTCAAGCCTGACGAAAACGTCAAGCGATCGGCGAGCAATGGAAGTGCGGGTTCGCTGCTGATCACAAACTGCATCGGGAACCGCGACTGGAAGAACACTCGGATTCGATTGGACCAAGAGGTCGATTACGCGCTTGCCAAGGCGTCAATCCCCGCCGGCTACTCCCTGCACCTCATGCGTATTTCCGACAGGGAGGATGGGGAGGCGCGGGCCGGTGAAAGCGAAACAACGCGATACGCCGACAGCGTGACGCTCGGCGGCACGGACGACATGCTGACTCCCGGCACGTACCAAATCGAGCTCCTTGACGCAGATGGGGCGGCAGCCCATGCCGATTACAAAAAGGAGCTCGAGGTAAAAGCGGGCAGCTCGTACCTCATCACATACTCCCAGGGCATGTTCGGCACGAAAGGCAGGGTTTCCGTCGAATCGAACGAGATCGAACTCGCTTCATACAAGACCGATGACTTCGATCTCGATGGCGACCTCGCCATCATCTCAAATGTCAAACCGGGTTCGTATCGACTGAGCGCAACGTCTACCACCGACGAGAGGTTGAACGCCGCCGCGAATGCGGAGATCCGCTTTGGCGAGACGACACATGTGCAGTGGCGGGATTCCGAGCTCCTTTTCACAGATCACACCCTTGTGCCGCACGGTAAAAAACTTCTGGATGCGGCTTTTTCCCACATGGGCACATCAACGGTGACGGACAAGCGCGGAAATATGGTTCTTGCCCATCTGCCGGCACTTCCAAGCGAGCTCGAGGCCCTCTTCGAGTTGGTCCCGCTCGAACAGCAACGGCCCAAACGAGAGCGGCTAAGCGCAGCAAACACTCGAGAGCTTGGCGATGAACCGCTGACCTGGTGCGTTCAGGAGGTGCGCGCTCCTGCTGGATACATTGTCGACAGGGAAGTCCGCGCATATACCACCCAGGTCCGACCAGACGAGGAGGGCAACTCGGCCCATCGCATTGACGTCGCAAACGACTACACAAGGTCGAGATCACAAAGCGCGCATCCGAGACCGAGGAGCCACTTGCAGGAGCACTGCTTGAACTCGCGGATAAGGATGGCGATGTCATAGAACGCTGGACGAGCACGACGGAGGCACATCGTGTGGAACGGCTCAAGCCGGGCCCCTACACACTGAGAGAAGTCAGATCTCCCCATGCATACGAGCCTGCAGCGGCTCTCATGTTCGACGTGAAACCAACGGCGAGCGTCCAGGGTGTCTCGCTCCATGACAAGCCGATCGAGGTGGCGGCCGCCATCGACAAACGACAGGAAATTGCGAAACCCATTGCACCGCATACCAGGGCTGATGGAGACGGACTCAACCGCGCGGGCGCTCATGACAGCGATGACGGCTCGTTCTCGTACTCCCTCGACTATCGCAACAACAGCTCAACCTGGGTAGATGAGTTCACCGTTGAGGACAGTCTCGATGCCACCGCAAGTGGCGTGGCTGAGCTGACGGGAATCACAACCGGGCGGGCGCATGGCGATTACGACGGGAGGCTCAACGTCTGGTATCGAACGAATCTCGACCCCGGAGATGGCGCAGGGGGATCTGCCGCCAACGCGACGCTCGAAGACGGGCACGTGAATCCCTGGCTCCACGCTCCGGCAGTTATGGACGGCATCGGCAAGGATGGCCGCGCGATTGATTACGAGGGATGGAGACTATGGGAGAAGGATGTCCCGGCCACCGAGAGCACATTTCTGCCCGTTTCCGAACTCTCACTCGAATCGGGCGAGACCATCACCGGCATCCGTCTCGAGTACGGATGCGTGAGCAAGGACTTCGCATCGAGACCCGGTCAATGGGATAACCCAGATATCAAGCACCGGCATGACGATTGGAGCCCCATTCCGATAACCCATGGACCGATATCAGATGCAGCAGGGGGAACCGTGGGCGCATACGCATCGACGTTGATTCACATGCGCGCCCTTCCCTCGTACGCCGGCGGCAGCTCGATCGACAACCACGCGAACGTTTCACTCTATCGCAACGGAGGTGGCAAAGACCTTGAAGCTCATGATGAGGACGCCGTCCATCAAGAGGCTGCAGACGTGCCGTCGGGTCCCATTATCAACCTCGACCAAACAGGGGCCGCCCCTCTGCTCAGGACCGCAGCCGCCATCTTCGTCGCGGGCATCGTCACCGCAGGATATGTATGGCAGCGGAGGCGCTGGCGTCGCGTTCAGACGCCGGGCTGTTCTAGCCTGCGTTTTGAGCGCGTTGGCGGGTGCCGGTCTCTCCGCGATCCAATCGTTGCCACTCGACAAGGGGAGGTTGCAAGGGCTGCGGGAGCGTATGCGAATTCGCTCAAGCGCTGGAAACGGCGATTCCGATGATTGCGATTGGGAAACGCTCGCAAAGATCAATCCCGACATAGTTGGGTGGATCTGCGTTTCCGGGACGAGCATCGATCTTCCCGTTGTGCAACCGCCAAAAAACAAACCACGAGATTGGTACTTACACCATGATATCTGGAGGAGGTATAACGAGGAGGGCTGTCCTTACCTCGACGTGAGATGCCAAGAACCGGGGGAGCACTTGCTCGTGTTCGGCCACAGGCTGGGCCATTCGACCCACATGTTCACCGAAATCGCAGGCGCTCACGAACAACCGGTTTTCGATGCGATTGGAACCGCGAGCTGGCACAGCCGCTGGGGTGACGACTCATTCGAGCCGGTATCCTCTCTCATTGTCAATAAGGACGACGCACTCATACAGCGCTTTACATTTGATTCATCCTCTGACCTGAAAAACTGGTTGTCCGCATTACTCGAACGCTCCTCCGCGCAAGCGGAGGCGGCAAAGGAGATTGCGCTGCAATCGCGTCGGGCACTCACGCTCGTCACATGCTCAGAGGAGCAGCGGGGTGGGAGACAAAGAACACTCCTCGTGTTCGCCGCGCGATAAGAGATGGGAGACGCTCCTGACACAACGAGCCCCGGAGCTTTACCCCGGGGCTCGTTTTCCGATGATCAAGCGACAGCGCTTCGATGTAGATTGATCTAGAACTCGATCTCGCCCAATTCATCGGCCTCTTGCTGTTCGGCGGCGACACGCTCAGCGCGAACGCTCTCGGGTGTCGACCATATACTGCCCAAGAAGGACGCAAGCCCCAAACCAAGCAGGACGGCCACGGTGGCGCCGATGAGATACTGGACCCAATGCTCCTTGATGAACTGAATCACGTGTCCCCCTCAGTCATCAACCGTTACGAACGACGGATGACCTCGGTCACCACGTCAGAGACAACGGCGACATTCTCGAGGTCGACATTATAAGGCTGGTCCTCCTCGGTGCGGGCGAGCGCGAAGCCAGTGCCCTCCACACCGCCGATGGTCAGCGAGCGAAGACTCATATTCATCGCGACCTGAGCATCGGTGGTGACATACGGCATATCCACCGTGGGCCACTCATGATGGAAATCGGAGCTGACGCGCTGGACGAGCTTGCCGATACGCTTGTCCCCCTTGAGAACGCGCTCCTCTCCCTCGGTGGAAAGTGTCGCGACCTGACCGGCGCCGACGCTCTCGAGGTTGATGAGGAACACGCCTCGGAGCTTGTCGCGATGGGCGTCGAGGAAAGCCTGCATACCGGCATTGCCGTTTTCGGAGGCACCGGTCGCGACAAACCAGATGTCGTGGCCGAGGAGCTCATCGTCGCCCATGTCGGCGATAGCCTCGCGCAACTCATCCTCAGATGCGTCGCCGAACGGGGCGGCGCCGCCCTTCCATCCATCGTCATCGAAGTTATCCCAGGAACCGATGTCACGCCCGCTTTGCCCGGCGTCGAAGGAATCATCCACGCCAAGCCAGTCGCTCATGCTGTCCTTGTCCTTCTTTTTCCGGCCAAAAAACCGCGACAGACCCTGACGCGGGCTCGCCGGCTCGGGAGCGGGCGCGCTGATGGTCTCAAACGCACCTTCGGAGGCATAGTCCTGCCCAAGCGGAGCGGAAGAGCTGATGACCGTAAAAGCGCTGCGGGCCTCGGCGGCCTGCCCGTCAAGGACGGGAGCCGCCGAAGGGGTCTCCGTGGCGAGCGTGGGTGAGGGGGCGGCGAACGGATCGACCGGGGTGGCCGACGGATCGGGAAGGTCGAACAAAGATGCACGGTTGGCGGTCTCGGGCGTGCGAGGCTTGGGCGCCGATGCGGTGCTGGGAACGTTGATCGCACGCTGAGGACGGGCGGGAACAGCACGGTTGACCTCGGCCATCAAAGAATCAACCGTCTCGACCGGCTGTGCGGGCATGGCCACAGTGCCGGCTAGGTCGGCAGGGTTCTCCTCAGTGGGCATGGCGAACATCTGCGTCGAGTCGTCGGCGGGAGCCTCCTCGACCGATTTACCCGGGAAGGAGGTGGCAGAGGCTTCCTCGATCAGGGGAGAGTCGCCATCGGCAGCGGGTGCGACATCGAAACCAGCCACATCTCGCTCCCCACCGTCGGAGTCGGAGGAGTCGTCCTGGAGATCACCGGCATCCGTCTCGAGCCGTCCAATCCCGCTCTCGGGCTCGGACTCAGTCTCGAGATCATCTGCAGCGGGCTCTTCCTCGATAACCTCGTATTCGGCCTCGAGGATATAGTCGTCTTCCTCAATGGGCGCAAACGCCTCGACAAAAGCGGCGGCGTCCTCGATCTCGTCGACGGGTTCCAGCACGTCCCCCTCGCCGAAAGCCTCAGCGGCATCCCCGATGCGATCTTCCGCAGGTTCCTCGACTGCAACGGGCTCGGCCCCGTCGACCCCGACGGGCTCTACCTCTTCGACCCCGACGGGCTCGTTCTCGGAAAACTCAGGGGCCGGGACCACGACGGAGTCAACCGGGGCGTCGCCCTCATATACGAAAGAGCAAGACTCGGGCATCATCCCCAACGTGCGAATGACATCGGCGCCGAAACGGATGTTGCCTTCGGAGTTCACGTGGAACGGGGGCTCCTCGACGGCTCCATCCAGGTCAAGCTCGGCCTGGACCTCCTCATCCTCAGGTTGCTCGTTCGACACGGGCTGCTTCTCGATGAGCTCCCCGGCAGAAGCCTCCTCGGCGGGATCGGCGTTCACGACGAGGGTATGATCGGGCTCGAGGATCTCGAAAACCGCCGTACCCTGCTCGAT
>JAHHSP010000150.1 GCA_020025115.1 Collinsella sp.
GCCACCCTCATTTACGCCACCCCCATTCCGACGGTCGCCAGATACAGGTCTCGAAAGGCCGCGCGGTCGATCGCGGCCGCCTCGGCACACACCACCGCACGCCCACACGCCATGACGAGCGCGTGGGTGCACAGGTCAAAGCCCTTTTCAAGGTCGTGGCTGACCATAACGAAGGTGCGTCCGTCGCGAACCCGGGAGATCAGGTGGTCGAAGAGCCCCACGGCATGCGGGTCGAGACCCGAGTACGGCTCATCGAGCAATACGAGCTCGTGATCGTTGATGAGGGCGCGTGCGATGGAGAGGCGTTGCCGCATGCCGCGAGAAAAGGTACGGGCGCAATCGTTCGACCGGTGGTCAAGTTCGACCAAGCGCAGCAAGTCATCGATGCGAGCGTCTGCCATCGGGCCCTCCAGCCCGTACAGGCTCGCGAAGAACGCCAGGTTCTCACGTGCGGTCAAATCACCGTAGAGCATGGACTTATGTGAGATGAGTCCGATGCGGGAACGGAGGCGGTCGGGCTCCCCGAGGGCATCGACGCCGAGAATGCGCAGCTCACCGCCAGTTGGTCGCGCCAGAAGGGCAAGCTCGCGCAACAGCGTGGTCTTTCCGGCGCCGTTGGGGCCGAAGATGGAGAGAAACGCGCCTTGCGGCAGCTCCAGATCGAGGCCGTCGAGCGCACGGCGGCGGCCGAACTGCTTGACAAGCCCACGGGCCTCGATGGCGAGCGGAGCTGCGGATTCGGGAGCGGAGCCACTCATGCAACCCCCCCCTCGGCGCGAGACGCGGCAGCGCGCTCGCGCTCGTCGGCCGCCAGCAGCGGCGTTGCACGTCGAGGCGCGAACGCGAGCACGATGCCCAGCGTGGAAATCGCGCCGCCCAGCCACGTGAACAGGATGAGCGGGTTCACCTTGACGTTGAGCGACAGGCTTCCGTCCGGGTTCATGCCTTGGAACGCCACGAACAGGTCCTCGAGCGGGAACGTGATGACGGCGGCGTCCAGCGTCGTCTGGCTCGTGGCGGTCACGACTTTCATAGAGGGCGCCACATGCCCGAGCGAACACCCGGTCTCGGTATTCGTCACATCGAGCCCGATGCGCATGATCTCGTTACCCCGATTGTCGGAATAGCGCTCGCTGTCCGTGAACGTGAGCTCATATGTGCCCACGCGCACCGACTCGCCGGCCTCGCCCGCCAGGTTCACCGTGACCTCGCGCACATACATCATGGAGCCCACCAGGCCCACCACCACGATGGCGACGCCCAGATGGCACAGGTAGCCACCGGCCTGGGCGGGCGAGTGGCGGAACAGGTTGACGAGCGCACGCGGCACGCCCTCGCCCTTGGCGCGCATGCGCCCGCGCACACCGCGTCCCAACAGGTACAGCGAACTCGTGAACAGCAAGGCGGCGGATGCGAAGGCGAGCGCCGTCAGGCCAAAGTAGTACGCGGCGGGCCCCTGCTCGGCAAGCGCCTCGCCCGCAGCACCGCCGGCGGCGACGATCTCGTGATACTCGGGAACCAGCACCAGCACGAAGTACGCCATGAGCGCAGAGAACACCGCCGCGCCGGCAAATGCGGGGACGCGCATTTGGCGGGCGAATTTGGCGCGGTCGGTCTTGCGCCAACCCAACATGGGGCACACGGCCATGAGCAGGACCACGGCCACGGCCACGGGGCGCGCCACGGCGTTGTATGCGCCGGCCGCGACCACCGCGCCGCCCAGCGGCATCCAGCTCGGCAGGGCACTCGACACCGTGAGGTAGGCGACGAGCACGCCGGCCATGAGCATCACGATATTGGTCAGGTAGTACGCTCCGTTTTTGGAGACCATCGACTCGAGCTCGTCATCGTCCTCGCCGAACTCGGCATGGCGGTACGCAACGCCGATCAGGAACGCCAGGCCACTCGCCACCATGATGACCAGGAAGAAATAGGTGGATACCGGATCCTCGGCAAAAGCGTGCACGCTCTGCACCAACCCGGAGCGCGTGATAAAGGTGCCGAGCACCACGAAGATGAAGGTGGCCGTTGCCGCCAGCATGCTCCAGCGCTTGAAGATGCCGCGCTTGCGGTACATCGTGAAGCTGTGGATCATGGCGACGCACGTGAGCCAGCTCATGAGGCTGGCGTTCTCCACGGCATCCCATGCCCAAAAGCCACCCCAGCCGAGCACGACGTAGGCCCATACCGCGCCCAGCCCCATGCCGACGGACAGGAAGATGAACCCAAAGACCGCCATACGGTCGCACAGCTCAACCCAGCGCGCGGAAAGATCGCCGGTGATGAGCGCGGCCATGGCGTAGGCGAACGGAATGGTCATCGCGGCGTAGCCGATAAAGGTCGCCGGCGGGTGCAAGATCATAGCCCAATGCATGAGCAGCGGATTCATGCCGCCGATCTTGGACACGAGGGTTCCATCGGCGTTGAAGTACTCCGCGGCCGTCGCCATGAACGGATTGTTGGACGCCGAGAAGACGAGTGTTGCGGTGAACAATGCGACCACGGCTTCGGTCACGCCGAGGGCGGCGCACGTGAGGTCCTCGCTCGCATGGCGGCGACGGTACGCCTGGGCCGCGGCGAATGCGGAGATGAGCCAGGTCCACAGCAGGAGCGATCCCTGACGACCCGCCCACACGGCACTCACGCGGTAGAGCGGCTGCAAGGGGCCGTCGGCCGCAGGGTAGTTCGAGACCACATAGGCCAATGTGTAATCCTCGGTCAGCATCCCCATGAGCACGATGCCCACGCAGGCGGTGAGTAACGCAAACGATGCGAACACAAGCGCATGGCCCGCACGCGCCCAACGCGAACCCGGGTATTTCGGGCCCGCGATGAGCATCACCGCCGAGGCAACGGAACACGCGAGCGCCAGGCCCTGCAAGATATTGCCAAGAGTCGAGGTCATGGAAGGCCTTTCTGGTGCGAAGGGGCGCCCGCGCACATCGACGACGATGCGAGGCGGGCTCCAGACCGACGCACCGGGGCCCCGGATGCGCATTCACATCCGGGGCCCCGGCGACGCCGTGAACTACTTTGAGA
>JAHHSP010000151.1 GCA_020025115.1 Collinsella sp.
GGGTCGGGGTGGGGGAGCCGACCTCCTCCATCTCGACCAGGTATTGGGTTCCGTCGACGGAGATCTTGAATTTACGCAGCATGGCTGCCCTCCTTTTCCATCTTGTAGATGTTCTTGACCGTAAAAGAGCTTTTTTCGAGAGCGCCGGCGGCGAGTGCCGTGGCGATGACCGAGACCGTGCGGTACTCGGGGTTTGCGATGAGCATGCGCTTCACGCGAAACTCGCTGTTGGGATGGTCCCCGGCGGCGATGGCCGATGCGATGACGCACACGTGCTCATGCTCGCGCGGGTCGACGGGAAGAAATGCCGGGAGCGGTTCCCAAACCCCTCCATCGCGATCGGGGGATCTCGCGATGCTCGTCGCCGCTCCGGTGACAGGGGTCGGGGTATCGTGCAAAGGTTTCCGTCCGGCATGTCCGGCGTGGCGTTTGATCCAAGAACGTAGTCCCATGGCCTCTCCTCTCCTGTGCGATATGTGCTCGATCGGCACCGTCGCACAGCCTCACGAAGGCCCATGCTAGCGAGATTTGTAGGAATTGTGGCGCTTGCTGGCCTCATCTTCGGCGACTGGTAGGAATTGGCCGGGGCGGTGGTGTTTCGTTTTAGCGCTGGCAAAATGCATCCCCTCCCGTCCGCGTCGTTTTGCCATCGCGGCTGCGCGATGCGCGGTGTATTGGGTACAACATGAAAACAAGTGGCGGCGTTTGGAGGCGAGTATGGAGCGCATCGTGGCGATCGGTGAGAACGATTCGTTCATCCGATGCCTAAAGGGGATCGAGGGTGCGGAGGCCGACCGGGTCTTCTGTCGCCACGGGCTGTCCCATCTGCTCGATGTCGCCCGCATCGCCTGGATCCTCAACCTCGAGAGGGGATGCGGGCTGCATCGAGATGTGGTCTATGCGGCGGCGTTGCTGCACGACATCGGACGTGCCGCCCAGTATCAGACGGGCGAGCCCCACGACGAGGCGGGGGAGCGCGTTGCAGCTGGTATTTTGGACGCGCTGCCCGAGCCCTTGCGTTTCGGCGCATCCGAGCGCTCGGCGATCCTGCGTGCGGTCGGGCATCACCGCGGGCCTCATGCGGTCCGGGAGGAGAGCATGTGCGAGGGGGCGACCCCGGTCGATGTCCTTGCGCACCTCATCAAGGAGGCTGACGACCGCTCGCGCGCGTGTTATGCCTGCGCCGCTCGCGACGCCTGCTATTGGCCGGATGAGCGCAAGAACTTGTCGATCGATATATAAGAGCGCGTCTCGAACACGGACGCGCATCGTCAAAGGAGCACATCATGGATACGAGGCATCTGCCAGAGAACATCGTGGACGATCGCGGCGCCCTTGCCCGCCGCGAGACAGGTCTTCCCGCCGCGCGCCGGTTGCTCGAGCACGTGGAGCCCGAGCAGCTTCGGCGCATCGACCGCATCTCCATCGAGGGCCTCGAGGTGTTCGCCAACCATGGTGTGTTCCCCGAGGAGAACGCCCTCGGCCAGAAGTTCGTGGTGAGTGTGACGTTCTATACGGATACGCGTCGGGCCGGCGAGGCCGACGACCTGTCGGCCTCGATTCATTACGGCGAGGCGGCTCACGCCATCGACGAGTTTATGCGCGCGCATACGTTCAAGCTCATCGAGGCGGCCGCCGAGGGTGTGGCCGACATGCTGCTCGGGCGCTATCCGAGCGCGTACGGCGTGCGCGTCAGGCTCGAGAAGCCCTGGGCGCCGGTGGGCTTGCCGCTTCAGTCGGTCGCCGTCGAGATCGAACGCACGCGCGCGTAGTCCGCGTGCGGCATGAGGGCGATTGACGAGGAGGTTCCCATGGACGATATGACGACCGGCGCCCGCGTTGGCAACGGTGTCAAATGGCTGCTCGCCGTGGTCGGCATTTTTGGCATATACCTATTGATACAAGTCGTGGTGGTGGGTTTTGGCGGAGCCATGATCGGGGTTACCGCTGCGTTGGTTTCGGGCGATTCCGGATCGCTCATGGAGGACGGTGCCTTCGACAACGCCATTTTGATGCTCGGCGTCGCGGCTCAGCTCGTCGTCATCGCCGTGTTTCTGCCGTGGTGGCGGCACCTGCGCCCCGCCTCGTTCGTCGCCCGCCGCGAAGCGGTCGCGCCCGTGGGTGTGTCATTTGCCAAATCGTTTGCACTGCTGCTGGCGATCGGCGTCTCGGCGCAGTTCTTCGTCGGTGGCATCCTTGAGATCGTCGAGTCGGTTTTTCCCGAGGCCATGGCCGAGTACTCCGAGCTCATGGAAGATGCGAGCGTCGGGGTCTTCGGTGTCGTCTCCATGCTGTCGATCGCGGTGCTCGCCCCCATCAACGAGGAGATCGTCTGTCGCGGCGTCATGCTCGAATATGCCATGAGGGCGATGAGCCCCGGCTGGAATGCGGTTTACGGCGCGCGTTACCGCGTCGTTCCGGTGCACGCCTTTTGGATCGCCAATATGTTGCAGGCGCTCGCGTTCGGCGTGCTGCACATGAACCTCATTCAGGGGAGCTATGCCTTCGTCCTCGGGGTCGCGCTGGGTTGGGTGTTTTGGCGCACGGGTAAGCTTCGCTACCCGATCATCCTCCACTTCGCGCTGAACATCTCATCGTATTTGGTCGAGCCCCTGTATCCGTTGACGAGCGTCCTGCCGACGGGCGCCGTCATCTTGTGTGCCGGGCTGCTGTGCATGGCCGGGATATGGGCGTTCGGTCGCCTTTGGAGTTCGTCCGACTCCTTGCCCGCCATCGAGATGCCTCAGGGTGAATCTTGTACATCGACGACCGTCGATATGATGAACGTCGGGCGGCAACACGCCCCGGCTGTGCCCGGTACGCCTTTCGGCGAGATCGAGGGTGCAGGGCTGGGAGCCGTTCAAGCGGAGGCCCCTGCGGGAGCATTGGGTGTTCGCGACCGATTGGATGTGGTGGGCGAGGCCGGGAAGGGCCCGACTCCGCCCGACGGCTACGTGTGTTAGCGCGTTCGGCTCGTCGCTTCGTCAGCGCCGGTTCGCCCCTTGGCGTCCCTGTGCGGCGCGGTTGCGGGCG
>JAHHSP010000152.1 GCA_020025115.1 Collinsella sp.
GATGAAGAGGAGTCCTATGGACGCGCCAAATGCACCGCGCACGCTCACAAGTTCGGAGCGCGCCCCGATATGGAGGCACAGGGCCCGGATCGTCGCCGGGCTCGCCCTGAGCATGGGCGTGCTCGCCGCCCCGCCCCAGGCGGCCCTGGCCGATCCGGTTGCCGCGCAGGAGCAGGAGCAGGCGGTCGCCACCGCACCGGCCCTCAAGACGCTTGACGGCTACGACGCCGAGATCCGCGCGCTCGGCGATTCGAGCACGGTGGCGCGCCAGATCTCCGAGGGAACGCTTCCGCAGGAAGGCGAGCTCCTGCTCTTGCAGCGCGCGCTCGTGCAGGACGCCGGATATGCCGAGCTGGCGGCATGGGCCGCCGAGGACGGGGGCAACGCGTCGTTTTTGCAGGAGGTCCTCACCGACCATGAGACCCTCGAGATGTACGTGACCGGCGGCAAGCCGGGATCCCGCAACGGGGGCGGCGGGGGAAGCCACGTGCGCTCGATGCGGCAGCTGAAGGATATCGTCGAGGCCAATCGCGGCGATTACGACAACGCCGACGCCGCGGAACGCACGGTCCTGCGAAAGATGATGGTATCGGCCGCCCTGGGCATGAGCGACGACACGCGCCTGTGGACGGGTGCCAACGCCAAGGCGGACCCCGTCACGCGCTATGCCATCATCAAGAAGCTGCGCGCAAACAGCGCCCACTACCGCTTTAGCAAGAACACCTTCGACGCCCTGCCCGTCGAGCAGATGCGCTGGGTCTTCGAAAACCGCCTGGCCGACGAGGAGATCCCCTGGTTGGCCAACTACTCCAACTGGTTTGTCAGCCACACGGACGCCGACTCCCCCGAGCAGGAGCGCAAAAAGGAGGGCATGAGGCTGAACGCCTACACCTTCACCGAGTACAGTGGCTTCACGGGACACTACGACAACCCCTCCTTCTACAACGAGCACGACCTCACCGTGGAGGCGACGGGTGTCGAGGATCACAAAGTCGGCGGGTCCGACCAGGACCACTACGACAAGCAGAACTACGTGCCCGGCCAGAAGATCCCGGGCGGCTGGCAGGCCAAGTACCGCTTCCGCTACGAGGACCCCAACTTCCCCAACCAAAACCCCCAGGACCCGTACTACCTGAGCAGCAGCCTGGATCCGGGCGCATCGCATCCGCGGCTGTGGATGGTGTTCGAACAGGGCGGCGTGTGCGGGGCCATCGCCAAGACCTCCGAGAACATCAGCGGCGTGGCCGGGATCCCCGCGACCGTATGCGGACAGCCCGGGCATGCGGCGACCCTGCGCTACGAGCCCATCCAGGTCAAGATGCCCGACGGGAGCACGGCGCACAAGATGGGCTACAGCATCCAAAACGACGTCTACGGCTGGTTCCAGACACAGACCCCCGAGGTCAACCACGTGCTGTGCGGCTGGGACGAGGTGCATGAATGGCGCCGCGACGACCCCACGACCGAGCGCTACGGCGGAGGGCCGCTCACGCTCATGGCGCAAGACGCCCTCGACGACTGGGACGGCTACGTGAAGAGCCGCGAGCTCCGCTCGCTTGCCGCGGCGACGCCCCAGAACGACAGGCTCGCCGTGCTGGACGCGGCCATTGCCGCGCAGCCCTTCAACTTGGACGCCACCATGGCCAAGGCGGCCCATCTCGAACAGGCCAAGGCGGGGCCCGAGGCCTGGCTCGCGCTTGCCCGGGAGGTGGCGGAAAGTTACGCGTACTACCCGCAGGCCATGCACAGCCTCATGAAGATGATCGAGCAGAAGGGCGGTGCGGGCGTCCTGGCGGAAGCCGAGCAGCTCCGAATCGCGACGCTCGAAAAGGCGGCGCAGGCGACGGAGGCCGATGTCGACCAGGCGAGCGCGTGCCGCACCGTCGCGGAAGGATTGCTCAAACGCGGGGACAACAAGGTCGCCGTGTTCTCCTTCAGCGGAGAGGAGCCGGGCGTCCTCAAGCTGGGCCCGCAGTTCAACAACAGCTCCCTCGAATGGGAATACAGCCTGGACGGGGGCGGCACGTGGACGGCCGTCACCGGCGACACCCATTCCGTCAAGCTGACGCCCGAGCAGATAGCGGGCATCACGGCGGAAAACGACATCAAGGTGCGCCTGCGCGGGGCCTCGACCGTGAACACCATTGACATCACCGAGGGGGCCCGCCCCCAGGGCTACTCGCTCAACCACCCCGAGCGCGCCGTGTACCTGCGCGACGGGATGCCCTACGACGCCATGGAGATCAGCGTCGACGGAACGTGGAGGCCCCTGAAGCGCGGCGAGAAGCTCCCCGAGGACAAACCCGTCAAGATGCGCAGCGCCGCCCAGGGCACTTCGCTCGCCTCCACGGGCGACAACGTGATAACGCTGCCTGCGTTCTCTTCCGAGTGGGACGCACCCGACGCACGTCCGATCAGCGCCGCCGAGCTTGCGATCGAGAGCGCGTCCAAACAGTACTCCGGCAGCGCCCCGAGGCGCGCCGTCGACGGCTACTACAGCGCGGACGACGACGAGATATGGGAGAGCGCCGTGCTTGTGGAGCCGTTCATCGTCGTCGACCTCGGTAGCGATCGCGACCTGGCCTTCCTCGATGTGGTGGCACGGAAGAACGGCCCCAACGGAACGCTCAAGAAGGTGGAGATTTCCATCGCCCCGGACAGCGCGGCCCCCGAGGGCGAGGACGGCAACGTCGCCGATGGGAGCTTCCAGAAGATAGGCGACTTTGATGTGACGTTCCAGGGCGAGGGGATGAAGCGCGCCCGCATCGCATTCGAAGATGGCGTTACGGGAAGGTTCGTCAAGCTCAAGGTTCTGGATGCCGGCGGCGGCTGGATGGAGGAAGGACGCTACAAGGGCACGTTCTCCGCGCGCGAGCTCATCTTCTTCGAGCATGCGGGCGCACCTGAGCCGGGGCCGCAGCCGCAGCCGGAGCCGGAGCCGGAGCCCAACCCGGATCCCAAGCCCGATCCGGAGCCCCAGCCGGAGCCGGGTCCCAAGCCCGATC
>JAHHSP010000153.1 GCA_020025115.1 Collinsella sp.
GGAGATCTTCAAGCGCGATGTGCTCCGCCTATTGCGCAATCCGGTGGCGATGGTCATCACCGTCGGCGTGTGCGTCATTCCGTCCTTGTATGCCTGGCACAACATCGAGGCGAACTGGGACCCCTACGGCAGCACCGGGGGCGTTACGATCGCGGTCGCCAATGAGGATGAGGGCGTGGAGACCGAGCTCACGGGCGAGCTCAACGCCGGTGGGCAGACGATCGACAAGCTCAAGGAGAATCACGACCTGGGCTGGGTCTTCACGGATGCGAAAACGGCCGAGGAAGGCGTGCGCCGCGGTGATTACTATGCCGCCATCGTGATCCCGCGCGACTTCAGCGAGAAGCTCACGAGCATGCTCACGGGTGATTTCGAGCAGCCCGAACTCACCTATTACGTGAATGAGAAGAAGAACGCCATCGCCCCCAAGGTGACCGACACCGGAGCCGAGACCATCGAGACACAGCTCAACGAGACCTTTGTGGGCACGGTCACGGGCACGCTCGTTACCGAGGCGAAGAAGTTCGGTGTGGACCTCGACGCGGCGGGGGAGAACGTGCACGCCGGTGTGATGGCCGACGTGGCCCAATCGGTCGATGCGCTCGGCCGGATCCGCGCGGGCCTATCCGACATGAATGAGACGATCGATGCCGCCAAGAAGGCCACGGCCGACGCGAAAACGGCTCTTGCCGGCATGGATGAGGGGGTCCCCTCGCTTGTCGAAGCGCTGCAGCGCGGCGACGCCTTGTTGGGCACCACTCGCTCCGCCGCTCGCGATTTCCATACAGCGCTGTCAAGCGCGCTCTCGAACGGCGCCATGCATTTGGGTGCTGCGGCTTCAGACGCGAACAGTGCGGTGGGGGCGATCGCCGGGGCGGCGAGTTCGGCCAAAGCCAAGATCGATATCTCCCTCGTTGATTTCCAGTCCGTGATCGATTTCAACACGCGCGCCATCGAGACGTTGCGCAAGATCAACGGTCAGCTGGGCAACAGCGGTGACGTCGAGGTCGCGATTCGCGAGCTCGAGCGCCAGAACCAGGGCCTGCAGCAGGTCAAAGACGGCCTGCAGGGTCAAAGCGATGCCCTGGGTAACGATGTGGCGGCTTTCGATAAGGCCTCCGGGGCCATGAACGACACCATCCAGGGCAGCGTCGAGGGGCTCGGCAAGACCCAGGAGCGCGTCAACGACGAAGTCATGCCCTGCCTGAGCGATGGCCTGGATGCGTTCTCGAACGTCTCCGGCGATCTGGTCGGCGTGGCACGGAGCCTGACGCCGACCATCGGCCAGTCCATCTCGATGCTCGACCAGCTCGATGCCATACTCGACCAGACCCGCCAGGCGCTCGCCAGTTCCGATAAAACCTTGGCCGAGCTGCAGGCGACGCTCGGCAACGTTGCGACCGACCTTTCCGCCCTGCGCAGCTCCGAGGCCGCGGGCGACCTCGCCGCTATCCTCGATATGGACCCCGGTGACATGGCGGAGTTCATGTCCGCTCCCGTGACGCTTCGCACGGAGCCGGTCTACCCGGTTGCCAATTACGGCTCCGGGGTCGCGCCCTTTTACACCAATCTCGCACTGTGGGTGGGCGGCTTTGTGCTCATCGCCATCTTCAAGCTGGAGGTCGACGATGGGGGCCTGGGCCGATTCACGGCGAATCAGGGCTATTTCGGCCGTTGGATGCTCATGGTCCTGCTCGGCTTCGTCCAGTCGTTCATCGTGTGCGCGGGAGACCTTGCCCTTGGTATTCAGTGTGAGCATCCGGCGTTGTTCATGCTTGCCGGCGTGTTCACCTCGTTCGTATACGTGAACATCATTTACGCCTTGGCCATCTCGTTCAAACATATCGGCAAGGCCATCGGCGTCGTCCTCGTGATCGTCCAGATTCCGGGTTCCTCGGGCATGTACTCCATTGAGATGATGCCCGGCTTCTTCCGGGCGCTTCATCCGCTGCTGCCCTTTACCTATGGCATCGACGCGATGCGCGAGACCATCGGCGGCATGTACGGCATGGATTATCTGATGAACCTCGCCGTCCTTGGGGTCTTCCTGCTGGGCGCCCTGTTCGTGGGCGTGTGCCTGAGGCCCAAGTTGCTCAACTTCAACCTGCTCTTCGACCGTGAGCTCGCGGGTACGGGCGTGATGATTTGCGAGCACGGCGACATGGCCCGCGAGCGCTTCTCGCTCCGCTCCACCGTGCGCGCGTTGTTGGACACCGAGGCATACCGCCGTGACGTTGTCGCACACGCCGAGCGCTTCGAGCGCCGTTATCCCGCCCTCATCAAGACGGGTTTCCGCCTCGTGTTCGGCCTGCCCATCTTGCTGTTCATCCTCACGGCGACGCTCGATCTTGATATCGACGGCAAGCTCGTGATGCTGCTGCTGTGGATCGTCGCCGTGATCGGCACCGACGCGTACATGATCTTCGTCGAATACCTGCGCCGGAGCCTGGAGGACCAGGTGTATATGAGCGGTCTGTCCGCAGATGAGATACGCCGTGAGCTGGGTCGCACCATGCCCGGTGCGCCCGAGGAAGGGGGCGAGGAGTAGATGAGGAACATCGTCGCCATTCTCAAACAGGACCTCTCTCGCATCCGGGGAAGCGTGGTCGGGCTCATCGTGGCTGTCGGCTTGGTGATCGTCCCCACGCTGTACGCGTGGTTCAACATCGCCGGAAGCTGGGACCCCTATGGCAACACCGGCAATCTCAAGGTGGCCGTGGCAAACTCCGACGACGGGTACATGAGCGACCTCATACCGGTGCGCGTGAACATCGGTGACACGGTTGTCTCGGCCCTGCGCGAGAACGATCAGCTGGATTGGAGGTTCGTGAGCGAGTCCGATGCCATGGAGGGCGTGCGATCGGGCGAGTACTACGCCGCCGTGGTCATTCCCGAGAATTTCAGCGCGCGCATGATGACCGTGTTCTCCGGCGATACGGAGCACGCCGAGATCGTGTACTACGAGAATCAGAAGGCGAACGCCATCGCGCCGCGTGTGA
>JAHHSP010000154.1 GCA_020025115.1 Collinsella sp.
CCCTTTCGTCGGCGGGGCCCGGGCTACGGCCCTGCGCGCGTCGGGACGCTCGCCCCCGCCTCGTCACCGTCTACCGCCGATGAGGGGATTGGAACCCGCAAGGTGGGTATATCAGTGCCGATCGCCCGCCAACGGACGGGCGATGTCCGTATGCTCGTGAAAGGAGTCTGTATGGGTATGCTCGACGGTAAGATCGCGGTTGTGACGGCGTCGACGCGGGGCATTGGCCGTGCGTGCGCGGTCAGGCTGGCGCAGGAAGGGGCCAAGGTCTATGTGGCCGCGCGCAACGAGGAGCGGTCTCAGGAGCTTATAGACAAGATCAACTCCGACGGGGGCCAGGCGGCCTACGTCCGGTTCGACGCCTCCGATCACGCAACGTATGCCGGGTGCGTGAATGAGGTCCTGAAGGCCGAGGGCCATCTCGACATCTTGGTGAACAATTACGGGGCCACCGACGTCAAACGGGACTTCGACGTCGAGCACACGAACTTCGAGGATTTCCAGGACATCGTCATGGACAATGTCCGCAGTGTCTACGACACCGCTCAGGCGGCCATCAAGGGTTTGGCGGCGGGGGAGGAGCTCTCCATCGTCAACATCGCCTCAACCGGCGGGGTGTACCCCGATCTTTCCCGCGAGGCATATGGGTTGGCCAAGGCGGCCATCATCCGCCTCACCAAGGACATCGCCATCCAGAACGCCCGTCGCGGGGTGCGCTGCAACGTCGTTTGCCCGGGCAGCATCGCCACGGATGCGCTCATGGACAACATGAGCGATGACTTCATCAAGTCCTTCCTCACGACGATTCCCATGAATCGCTTGGGTGAGGCATCCGAGATCGCGGACGCCGTGCTGTTCTACGCCTCGGGCATGTCCTCGTACGTGACGGGCGGCGTCATGGAAGTCGGCGGAGGCACGGGGTTGGGTTCGCCCATGTATCCGCTTTACCAGATGATGGAAGCTCGCGGATAGCCCTTTCGTCTTGCCGGGGCCGCCTCATTCCGGGCGGCCCCGGTCGTATCTTTACCCTGCCGGGGGCGCTGCCGAGGCCTTTCTGTACGCACGCGGGGTCATGCCGTATGCGCGTTTGAATGCCTCGGAGAACGCCCCCTGGTTGCGGTAGCCCATCGCCTGCGCGATGTCCCCGATTCCCATGTCCTGTGCGAGGAGCATGCGCCGCCCGTGCTCCAGCCGCTGCTTGCGGATGTAGCCCTGGGGCGTATCGCCCTTGATGTTGCGGAATGCCGAGATCAGCTTGGCCTCGCTCACATGGGCGATGCCGCACAGCGTTTTGGTCGAGAGGTCGGCGGACAGGTCGGCATCGATATGGCGGCAGGTCCCCTCGACGCAATCCCGGTCGCTCAGGCGGGCGGCCCCCGCGGTTCTACTCGAGTCGTGCGCACCGCTCACGAGAAGGGCGAGGCACTCGACGACCTTCGCCGGATAATAGGCGCCCGCGACGGCGGCGATGGGCCGGGCGGTGTCCAGCGCCCGCAGCGCCGGCAGCAACCCGCCCATCCCGCATGCGCCGGTGAGGTTGGCCACGGCTTCCCGCAGTCCTTCGAAATCGAGGCCCAAGATGTTCGCATAACGCCGTGCGGTCGCGGGGCCCAGGGCGATCGAGGTGGAGGAGAAGCGCATGTCCGCCTCGAACGAGCTGCCCCAAGGGCCTCCCCGCCAATCGTTTCCCATGACCTCGCAGCGCGATCGGGCGAATTTCGGCGAACAATAGAGCGGCATGGCATGCTCGTAGATGCCAAACACCAGGTGGGGAACCGTGTCTATGACGGCCTCGACGCGTCGATCGAGCGTCATGTCCATCGATGCGACGATCGCTCCGTCTGCGATGGCGTGGAGCCAGTAAAAGCCCTCGCCGTATCGAGGGTCGACGAACCAGGTTTCCCCGACCTCCCGAATGAGCTCCTCTCGGCCGAAGCCCCGTCCGAGCGCCTCCTCGGATCGAACGAGGTGCATGCGGGTGAGCTGGTCCACGTACATCGGGAGCAGTGCCGTATCCGCCCCCGTTCCTCGATGGCCGGCACCCATCCCGTTTTCGGTGGGATTCGAACATATTTCGGTGGCCCTCGTCGCTTCCATCCCCGGCCTTTCCCTCGATGTGACCTTCTCCTATTCTAAGCGAACAAAGTTAACTAAGGATAACTTACAGGGAGAAGTCATATGGATCACTCGAGCGCTGGATGGGGGTCGGTCCCCTCGATGCAGATGCCGCCGGCGCGGTCGAGCACCTCGCCCGCGGCCGAGGGGGCTCCGCGCAGGATCGACCCGCGCGTTTCGATCGTCGTGTTGGTGGCGATCAACGTGCAGATGGTCCTCGGCCAGGGGATGTCGTCAGAGTTGGCGGCCCTCGCGCTGGCCGTCGCCGCGATGGCGTATTGCCGTCGCTATTCCTCGATTGTCCGATGGGTCGCGCTGTATGCGGTCTTCGCCGTTGCGGCATGGGCCCTCGTGATGACCCGAGATATGGCCTTCTCCCCGGTCGCGGCGTCCGTTTCCATGTATCGCCGCATACTCCCCGCGTTCATGTTCGGTTCCAACATGATCGCGACCACGCGGTTGGGCGAGCTGGGATGCGCGCTCCAGGCGCTTCGCGTCCCGGGGAGCGCGTCGGTCGCCCTGTGCGTTGCGTTTCGCTTTCTTCCGACGATGGGTTGCGAGTTTCGCGCCGTTCACGAGGCCATGAGGGTGAGGGGCGTGGCGCTGTCTCCCAAGACCCTCGCATGCCATCCTGCCCGCACGGCCGAGCGCTATCTCGTGCCCGTGGTGGCGCGCGTCGGCATGGTGGCCGATGAGCTGGGGAACGCCGTGGTGGTGCGCGGAATGGGATCGAGTGCGCGCCGCACCTCCTACTACCGGTTGGGGATAGGGGCGCTGGACGTTTTGTTCCTGGCGGTGTCGGCCGCCATGGTCGTCCTGGCGGGATGCTCTGCGGCGGGGGTGCTCTGATGGGT
>JAHHSP010000155.1 GCA_020025115.1 Collinsella sp.
CGCGGTTCTTCACCGAACGGAACAGCAGCTGTTGGCGGCGCTTGACCTCGGAGTCATCGAGCTGCGGGCACCACTGGAACGGCGTGTGGGCCTTGGGGATGAACACCGACACGGAGATGGAGACGGAGATGCCGCCCCGCTGCTCCTTGGGAACGACCTCGCGGGCGATCTCAAGCGTGTGGTCGGCGAGCTGCGCGATGGCGACGATGTCCTCGTCGGTCTCCCCCGGCAGGCCCATCATGAAGTACAGCTTGACGCGGCGCCAGCCGGCCTCGAAGGCGGCGCGCGTGGCGCGTTCGAGGTCCTCCTCCGTCACGTTCTTATTGATGATGTCGCGCATGCGCTGGCTGCCGGCCTCGGGCGCGAAGGTGAGGCCCCCCTTCTTCTCCCCCGCCACGGCGGCGGCCATATCCACGCCGAAGGAGTCGAGGCGTTGGGACGGCACGGAGATGGAGATGCCGGTGTCGCCCAGGCACTTGTTCAGGCGATTGAGCATCTCGGCGCATTTTGAGTGATCGGTGGTGGAAAGCGAGTTGAGCGAGACCTCGTCGTAGCCCATGTGGGACAGGCCGCAGGTAACGGCGGAAACCACCTGGTCGGCGGAGCGCTCGCGCACCGGTCGGTACGTCATGCCGGCCTGGCAGAAGCGGCAACCGCGGGCGCATCCGCGCAAAACCTCGACGCAGAGGCGGTCCTGGACGATCTGCATGTAGGGAACGACGGCCTGCGGCACCGGGTTGGTGGCACCGAAGTCCCTCACCACCCGCTTGTACACGATGGGCGGGACCTCCTCGCCCTCGCGTGGAACCGTGTAGCCGTGCGGCGAGCAGGGCTCGTCATGATGCACCTCGTAGAGGGACGGCACGTAAACGCCGCCGACCTTCGAGAGCTCGCGCAGCATCTCGACGCGGGACGCGCCGGCGTCGCGCAGCTCGCGATGGCGCTGGCAGAACTCGACGATCTGCTCCTCGCCTTCGCCGATCATCATGCAGTCGAAAAACGGCGCCAGGGGTTCGGGGTTGTAGACGGAAGGACCGCCGCAGATGACGATGGGATCGTCCTCGCCACGGTCTGCGGCATGGAGCGGGATGCCCGCGAGGTCGAGACCCTCGAGGTAGTTGGTGCACGCCATCTCGTGCGGCACATGGAAACCGACGACGTCGAAAGACGCGACCGGCGCCGCGCCCTCGAGCGACAGCAGCGGGATGGAGGCGGCGCGCATCTCGTCGGCCATGTCGACCCACGGGATGTAGCCGCGCTCGCACGAAAGCCCGGGGGCCTCGTTGAGGTTGCGGTACAGGATGGCGATGCCCTGGTTGGGCAGGCCCACCTCGTACACATCCGGGTAGATCAGCACGCAGCGGTGCTCGGCCTCGGGCTTGTACAGCGCCCCCCATTCGTGGTCGATGTAGCGCGTGGGCTTTTCGACGCGGGCGAGCAACGGTTCCAGTTCACGGAAGCGGTTCTCATAGGGAACTCGCATGAATCCTCCTTATCGGGGGGTTGACGGAGAAAAAGCCACGGGTGTCGGGAATGACGGCGAATCGTCACGACGAGGGCGAAGGGGCAGGCATCGCATGGGTGGGTCGAGAGGGACCGCGAGACGGCCTATTGGGCCGTCAGCGGCTCCGGGGCGATCAGGGACCTCGCTCGAACGTACGTCCCGCGGAAGAAATCGTTCAAGGGGCCGTAATCGACATCGCGCTCGTAATACGCGCTGAGGCAGCACCCCATGCCGAACGTTCCGGCGCCTGCGATAAGGGCCTTGAAGAGCACGCCCGGACGCCCGGCGCGCCGGACGACGGCGCGTGCCCCGGCGCGCAGGGCGAGCGCCCCGGCGAGCACCAAGGCGGCCTCGTACGCGCGCTCGACCCGCATGGGTTTGCCAAACACGCCCGCCAGCTTGAGCATCATCCCAAGCTGAGTCATGGTCATGATGGGGAAATCCGCGCCCGGCACGAAGAAAAGCGCGCCGGTGGCGAGATTGGCCATGGCCGCCGAGCGCACGATGCGCATCGAGGCGGCGATGCGCATGAAGGAGAAGTTCGCGGCGAAAGCGGTCTCCTTGTCGGTCCTATCCAAGATCCAGCGCGCCAGCGAGGAGAGCAGGTGCGTCGCATCACTCGCGGCGATAAGCCCGAGCATCGCCGTGTCCCGCTGTATGAAAGGCACCTCGACGCTCGATTCGCAGAGGACCACGGTCGGGACACCCGCGATCACGATCTGCTGGACGCGATCTTGCAACAGCGGGCTGCCCGAGCTCACCACCAGGGCGACATCGGTGTCGGCCTTGACGGAAAACGCGGGCGCATCGAGGCGGGCGACCCGCACGAGCCCGGAAGTCGCCTGCGGCACCAGCGCATCGCGCAGGCACGAGACGATATGGGACGGCGCGTTGGCATCAAGGTAGACCGCCACGCGCACCGGCGCGTCGACATCTCCTTGAACGCTCACGCCCATCTTGACGGCGTCGACGACGGAATCTACGGGAATCCTCATGTCACTCCTAAAAACGCTCACACCGATACGGACGAAACAACATGCCCCCGAGGGGCCTATACGGACTTATTGCCCACGCGCCAGATCGACTGGACGATGCCGACGGCCGCGCATTGCATGAGCATCGACGACGAACCGAAGCTGATGAAGGGCAGCGGGATGCCCGTGATGGGCATGAGGCCGATGCACATACCGACCTCCTCAAGCAGCTGGAAGGTCCACATGCCCACGATGCCGACGCATGCGAGCTGCAAAAACAGGGAGTCGGACCGATGCGCCACGCGGATCGTCGAGAAGATGAGGAAGGCGAACAGGCCGAGCAGCACGAGGGCGCCGACGAAGCCGAACTCCTCGGACAACAGGGCGAACACGAAGTCGGTGTGGGCCTCGGGCAAAAAACCCGCGCCGGCCTGAGAGGCGTTGCCCACGCCCTTGCCGAAAAAT
>JAHHSP010000156.1 GCA_020025115.1 Collinsella sp.
CACCCGCCGCCCCGATGGCTACCCGGGCTCCGACCCCCGCGACCCGCGGGCCCGCGCCCCTCGCTCGCGGAACGGGCGCCCGCACGGGGATCCTCGCGCCGCGCGCGGCGGTCATTCCGGTCAACGGCCCGTCCGCCGAGCGCCGGGGGGGCAGCCCCCGCACGGTGGCTCTGGGCGCGGGCGAGCTTCCCGCGGTGCGTCTCGTCCGCTCCAGCAGGGGGCCGATATGAGGTTTTTGGCCGTCATGGTTCTGGGCCTGTTGATCCTCATCGCGTTGGTGATGGTGCTGTTGCGCGGCTGCGCGCCCAAGCGCGAAACGGCGGGCAGCGCCTCCGCAGCCCCGGCGGCCCAGAATGCGGGTTCAAAAGACGCTTCCGATGGTTCGACGGATGCAGACGAGGATGCCGATGCGTCCGCGGCCGAGGGCGATAACGCGGACGGGACGTCTTCGTCCGATGAAAAATCCGACAAGCCCGCCAAGGACGAAGAGCCCAAGGAGACCATCGTCAAGGTGCAGCTCAAGGAAAAGGGGGCCGTCGCCTGGATCGAGGTCAAGCTCGATGGGAAGATCGTCTTGGGTAAACAGGTCGTGGGTCCCTTCGAGGAGGAATTCACGGTCGAAAGCCAGATCGATATCACCACGAACACGCCGAGCGCCGTCGCCATCTATAAAAATGGAGACAAGGTCCGCTACGATACGAAGGTCTCCGGTGTTGGCAAAGTCTCGATCCTCGCACCCAAGAAGGATAAGCCCGAAAAGGTCGTCGACAGCGATGGCGATGGCACCCCCGATATGACCATCGACGAGGCGAGGGAGGCGGGCGTCGCCATTCCCGAAGACGTCCTCGCCGCCGCCGAGAAGACTGAAGAGCCGACCACCGAACAATGATCGACCGGTCCCGATGGGCCGAATTGAAAGGAGCCAACCATGGCAAAAGACTCGAGCTTCGACGTTGTGTCCGAAGTCAACATGCAGGAGGTGGACAACGCCTATCAGCAGACGGCCCGTGAGATCTCCCAGCGCTATGACCTGAAGGACTCCGGAGCCACGATCGAGCTGTCCAAGGCGGATAAGCTTTTCACCGTCAACGCGCCGGCCGACTTCGTCTCCCGTCAGATCATCGACGTCCTCTCCTCCAAGCTCATCAAGCGCGGCGTTGATATCAAGACCGTAAAGTGGGATGACCCGCAGGCGGCGAGCGGTGCGACCGTGCGCGTGCTCGGACATATCGTCGAAGGCATCGACCAGGCCACCGCCAAGAAGATCAACAAGGATGTCAAGGATCGGAAACTCAAGGTCAAGGTGACCATCGAGGCCGACAAATTGCGTGTTTCCAGCGCTTCCAAGGACGCCCTGCAGCAGGTCATCGCCTTCCTGCGCGAGCAGGATTACGGCCAGCCCCTCCAGTTCACCAACTACCGCTAAGGAGCGCCCATGGCTCACGGCTCCATTCTCTACATCACCCTCGGCTGCGCCAAAAACGAAGTCGACACCGACCGCATGCGCGCCCTTCTCAACGGTGCCGGTTACGAAGAGGTCCTTTCCGCCGAGGACGCCGACGCGGTGATCATCAACACCTGCTCGTTTCTCGCCTCTGCGACGTCCGAGAGCATCGAGACCACGCTGACGCTTGCCGAGGAGATCTCCGATGGCATTCGCGGGACGCGCATCGTCATGTGCGGCTGCGTGCCCTCGCGCTACGGCGCCGAGCTACCCGACGAGCTCCCCGAGGTTGCCGCATTCGTCCGCACGGACGAGGAGGACGGCATCGTCTCCGTCATGGATGAGGTGCTCGGCTTCGAGCGCGTCGACCCACCGTTCATTCCGAGCGTGAAGCGCACGGTCGAGAGCGCCGTCGCCTACGTCAAGATCTCCGATGGCTGCGATCGGTACTGCAGCTTCTGCGCGATCCCCTATATCCGCGGCCGCTATCACTCCCGCTCCGCCGAGAGCATTCTTTCCGAAGTTCGCGACCTGGTCGACGGCGGCGTGCGCGAGATCGTCCTTATCGGTCAGGACACCGGGATCTGGGGCACCGATTTCAAGGGCGAGATCGAGGGTCCAGCAAACTTGGCGCAACTCCTGGTATCCGTCGCCGAGGCGGTCCGCCCCGAGCACGTCTGGATCCGAGTGCTCTATCTGCAGCCCGAGGGCATGACGGACGAGCTCATCTCCGCCATCCGCGACACGCCCGAGATCCTGCCCTATATCGATATCCCGGTGCAGCACTGCAACGCGCGCGTATTGAAGGCGATGAACCGTTCCGGTTCCGCCGAACAGCTCTCCGGCCTCTTCGCGAAGCTTCGTTCCGAGATTCCCGAGATGGTCATCCGCACCACCAGTCTCGTCGGGTTCCCCGGTGAGACCGATGAGGAGGCCGCCGAGATGCTCTCGTTCATGGACCATGAGGGCTTCGACTATACGAGCGTGTTCCCATACTCTCAGGAAGAGGGGACGTTTGCCGCGAAGATGGACGGTCAGGTCGACGAGGACGTGAAGCTCGAGCGCACCCAGGCTGCCATGGACCTGGCCGAGGCCCTCGGCTTCGCCGCCACTGCGGCCCACGTGGGCGAAGTGGCCGAGGTCATCGTCGACGGCATCGAGGAGACCGACGAGGGCCCCGAGCTCATCGGCCACGCATGGTTCCAGGCCCCCGATTCGGATGGCGCCGTTCACCTCGAGGCGTCCGACGCCACCGTGGGTGACATCTTGCAGGTCAAATTCACCGACAGCTTCTGCTATGAGCTCGTCGGTGAGGTCATAGAGGAGTAGGCATGGCCGTCAATGCCAAGGGCAAGGAGATCACGAGCATCTGGACGCCCGCCAACATCATCACGTGCGTTCGCATCCTGTTCATCCCGTTGTTCATGATCGCGAGCGAGTGCGCGTTCAGGGGATTTGCCGCCGGCGGCAAATCCCCTGAACG
>JAHHSP010000157.1 GCA_020025115.1 Collinsella sp.
GAGCAGTACTGCTCGACGATCTATTCCTTCACAAAGCAGAGGGAGTATCCGGTCATCGTGGGAAAACGGTTCCTCGGCCGTGACGACCGCATCCTCATCATCGACGACTTCCTCGCCAACGGTTGTGCGCTCGAGGGCCTCATTGATTTGTGCGGGCAGGCGGGCGCGGAGGTCGTGGGGATCGGCATCGCCATCGAGAAGGCGCATCAGGGCGGCGGCGACCGCTTGCGCGAGAAGGGGTACCGCGTCGAGAGCCTGGCGCGTATCGCCGGGATGGACGAGGAGAGCGGCGAGATCGAGTTCTTGTAGCGACGCTCCGAATGCTCCTCGTGTTCGCTTCGCCTTTTTGACGCTGAGCGGCATTGCGGCCACGGCGCGCGACGGCCTCGGCCGGTTCCGCAACCGGCCGGGCCGCCCGTGTGGCTCGAAGAGGAATTCGCCCGCCGAGCAGGTCCCCGGGGAGCGCGTGGAGGCAAAGCCCGCCGTCCTCACCGCATGACCGACGGCTCGCGCCGGGGCGGAGCGGGGTGATCGGCAGCTACCTCGGCCACAGCACGTTGAGCGCGGAGGGGAGCACCTCGACGGACATCTCGGACGCGCCCACTTGCTCGCCGTCGAGCTGGATAGGGTAGGTCGGGCTCGGGAACACGAGATCGACGCGTCGCGCGCGCCGTACATGCACATGCGGGCTATGCGTGTGCTTTCCGCTTTTGGCTGAGAGAAATACGGGCAGTGCCACCGCGCGCGGCACCGGGCCCCCGGCGTAGCACACGTCGAGCAGGCCATCGCAAGGGTCCGCCTGCGGGCAGACGCGAAACCCGGACCCGTAGGTCGGGCCGTTTTGAATCGCGAAGATGATCGCGCGCACGCGCTTCTCGTCACCGCCGTCGAAGCGCACGTGCGCGGGGAAGTCCCGGTAGTCGCGCCCGAACGCTTTGAGACCACTTGCCAAATAGAGCGGGGCGCCGGTGAGGCCCGTGAGTTTGCGCATGGCGTGCGTATCGATGGCGATGGCGGCGTCCAGGCCGAACGAGACGGTTTGCACCGCGTATTCCGTCCATGTTCGGGTCGCTCCGCCGCTATGGGATCGGCAGGTGACCTCGAGTACGTCGGTGGGGACGGCGGAGCTCGTCAAAAGCGGTGAGAAATCCGTTCCCGAGACGTCCGTGACGTCGGTGAGTCCCAGAGTCCGAGCGAAATCGTTGCCCGAACCCACGGGAATCACGCCGAGAGCGGGGCGCTCGCCCGTCTCGATGCGCATGAGCCCGCAGGCGACTTCGTGCACCACGCCGTCGCCGCCGAGCGCTATGACGGTGTCGTATCCCGCCGCCCCGGCCGCGATCTCAGTCGCATGGCGCGGCCGCTCGGTCTGAGCGATGTCGAAGGCCTCGCGGTGGCAGTACATGGTGAGGAATCGCTTGAGGCGTTCTGCCGCCCCCGCCGCGGCGCCGCTTTGCGCCGCGGGATTCACCACGATCAATACCCGCCCGAGCGCGTCCATCCGGTTCATGTTCATTTATCCATCAGCTCCTCGAGTTCGCGTCGATGACGCTCGAGGGCGCCTTCGACGGTAAGGGCGGTGTCGTCTTTCAGTCCCCTTCGCTTGGGGGTCACGATGCGCTGCGCCGGGTACACGGCCGCGTGCCCCGCCACGAGATAGCTCACAAAGCCCACGATGACAAAAAACCCAGCGGCCTGGGCGCCGAACATGTCTATCCCGAGCATGATGGTGGTGATGGGCACGTTGAGCGCCGCCCCAAACACGCCGATCATCCCGAGCGCGGCCACGAAGCTCGGGTCGTCCATGGCGACCTGGCCGATCCATCCGCCGAGGGATGCGCCGATCCCGAACAACGGCGTGACCTCGCCTCCCTGGAGACCTGCCCCGACGGTCAGAGCGGTCATGCCGAGCTTGGCGATCGGGTCGGCGAAGGTGGCTTCGCCTCGGAAGGCCGCCCCGACCATCCATTCGGATAGGCCGGCGTAGGGGCTCATGCCAAAGCACAAGAACAGCACGGCGAGCACGGCGCCGCCGGCTGCGGCGGCCGTCAGGTAATTGGTGAAGATCCGCGCGTATAGGCGTTTGACCGTGCGGATGCAGAAGGTGAACAATCGGGCCACCAGGCCGAACAGCACGGCGGCGGCGATGACGACGACGAGGGTGCGCATGTCCATCGCGGGAACGTGCGCGATGGTTTGGAAGGCGAAATTGCTTCCCAGGGCGCGGCTGACGGCATTGCCGATGAACGATCCGGTCAGGCAGTAGAGCGCGGCGCTGTAGTCGATCTTGCCCACGAAGCACATCTCCATGCCGAAGAACGCACCGGCCAGCGGGGTGCCGAACGCCGCGCCGAACGCCGCGGAGATGCCGGCCATCATGAGGTCGCGTCGGTCGTGGCCCTCCACGCGGAACAAGCCGGCCACATTGCTCGCGATGGCGCCGCCCATCTGCACCGCGGCCCCCTCGCGTCCGGCGGAGCCGCCGGTCAGGTGCGTGGCGGTGGAGCATAGGAAGGTGAGCGGGGCCATGCGGGCGCGGATGGGCGCTCCGGTGACGGTGCTGTCGATGACGAGGTTGTTTCCACGCTGCGCGCGCAGGCCATGGTTGCGGTAGAGCCAGGCGGTCGCGACGTTTACGCATGGAAGCAGGGCGATAAGCCATAGGTGCGCCGTCCGCGTCTCGGTGGCTATGTCGAGGGCGGTGAGGAAGGCCCAGCCCGCGACGCCCATGAGGGCCGAGGTCAAGATGCTGAGCGCCAATACGCGCGCGCTCGCGCATGCGTTGCCCGCCCCGCGTCGTGCCTGCCCGCCCATGCCGCGCGCGCCTCGCCTGAGCTCCTCCCGCGCCGATTCGAGCATGCTCCTGGACATGACACCTCCCACGGGTTTCC
>JAHHSP010000158.1 GCA_020025115.1 Collinsella sp.
CAGGTTGGGCAGGAGCGCCATCCATCACGTACTCGACGGAGCGCTTGCCAAAGACCTCGCAGATGACAGGCATCACCAGGGCGTTGCTGTCCGGACGCCCGATCATCTTGAGGGCGAAGTTGGAGCCCTTGGGAAACGCGACCACAAGGGTCTCGCCGTCATCGCTCACAGCGCGGGAACTTTGCAGCAGGCCGCCGCGCGACGGCTGGACCGCGGCGATCTTCTTCACCGTCTCGGTCCAGCGGCGCTGCAGCTCGCCTTCGTCGGCGGAAGCGGGCGTCGCCGCGCACGAGGCCATCGCCGGCGTGGCGCTCGCCGGCACCGCTGCGGCGGCGGGCTTTGGGGCCCGCGCGGTCGGAGCGGAGGGCTGCGCGACGGCGCCGCCGGCAGGGGCGGCCGGGCGGGCGGGCGGCACCCGCACCTGCGCCGGAGCCGCAGTGCGCACGGGGGCCTGAGCACTCGCGGGCGTGCGGGCCGCCTGGGGTGCGGGAGCGGCCTTCGCCCGTGTGGCCGATGCGAGCTGCTCGGCCGTCATCGGCGCACTCGGCACGCCGGAGGTGATCCGGGCCTCGAGGCGCTCGATGCGCTCGGCGAGCGCCTCGAGCGTCAAATCGGACTCGGGGCGGGCCAGGCGCGTGCAGGCGATCTCGAGCACCAAGCGCGGGTCGGTCGCATTGCGCATCTCAAGTGCGGCATCATCCAGCACGGTGAGCGCACGGGCCAGACGGTCGGCGCCTTCGAACAGGCGCGCCTCCTCGACGAGGGCGGCGACCTCGTCGGGCGTGCCGTCGAACAGCTCGGCGCGGGGGCCCGCGATTGCGGCCGTGTACACGTCGCGGATGTGCGCGATCAGGTCGCGCGTGAGTTCCTGCAGGTCATTACCCTCATCAACCTGGGCCCGAACGAGGCCGAACAGGCCCACGGTATCGCGCACGGCCATCTTGCAGGTAAACTCGGACAGCACCGTGGACGCCACTTCGCCCAGCAGGGCGCGCGCGTCATCGATGCGCACGGAGCCGTCGCCAAAGACCGAGAGCTGCTCCAGCGTGGACAGGGCGTCGCGCATGCCTCCGCGGGCGTGACGCGCCACGGCTCCGAGCGCCTCCTCATCGAACGCGAAGCCCTCCTGTTCGCAGATATAGCGCAGGCGGCCCACGATATCGTCGTTGGAGATACGGTGGAAGTCGAAGCGCTGGCAGCGCGACAGGATGGTCTCCAAGATCTTTTGAGGATCGGTGGTGCACAAGACGAAGATGACATGGCTCGGCGGCTCCTCAAGCGTCTTGAGCAGCGCATTGAATGCCTGCGTCGTGAGCATGTGGACCTCGTCGATGATGTAGACCTTGTAGGCGCCGCGCACCGGGGCGAAGCTCACCGAGTTGATGATCTCCTCGCGCACGTTGTCGACGCCCGTCCGGGAGGCGGCGTCGAGCTCGTAGACGTCCGGGTGCGTGCCCTCGGCGATCGCCGCGCACTCCGGGCAGGTGCCATCGGGGTTGCAGCCGGTCGCGCCCGCGGCGCGGGCCCCCTCGGCCTTCTCACACAGAAGCGCCTTGGCGAGGATGCGCGCCATGGTGGTCTTGCCCGTACCGCGCGGGCCGCAGAACAAGTATGCGTGGCTCAGGCGGCCCTCGGCCACCGCGTGCTCCAGCGTGGAGACGATATGTTGCTGGCCCACGACGCTCTCGAACGTGAGCGGGCGGTACTTCCTATAGAGCGACTCCATGGGGAATTCCTCCTACAATCCGCGCTCGGACAAGCGGCGGTCGATATCCTACATCTTCGTCAGGTATTCGCATCCATCATCATAGCGCCTCGGGCGGGCCTTCGCCCCCGATGCGCCCACCGTGGTAAAATGGGCCGAACCGCACTTGGCTTCGGCCGAAAACGAACTTTAAACGCACGAGGATGGCCATGCCGATCTTCCCCTTCAACACACCATCGACGAGCATGGGCTCAGCCGCGCGAGCACCCCTCGCACCGCCGCCGGCCGCCGGGTCGGCCGCCTCGTCCCTGCTCAAGCGCTACCGCCCGCTCGAGACGCGCGCCGCAGGCGGTTTTGGCAGCGTCGAGATCTGCCTCGACTCCCGTCTGCAGCGCCGCGTGGCCATCAAGCGCATGCCCCTGGCCTCGCCCGACACGCGGGCCCCACTCGAAACCACCGCCGCCGCACTCGCCGAGGCGCGCACGGCCAGTATGCTGCAGCACCCCAACATCGTGCAGGTCATCGACTTCACCTACGACAGCGCCCACGCCTACCTGGTCATGGAGTACGTGGACGGGCTGACGCTCGAGGAGTTCCTCCAGCAAGTCGACGGCCACTCCCTCACCTACGACGAGGCGGCCTGCATCGCCGACGCCCTGTCCCAGGCCCTGTCCTTCGCGCACGAGAACGGCGTGCTCCACCTCGACATCAAGCCCGCCAACGTCCTCATCGACCGCAACGGCCATGTCAAGCTGGCCGATTTCGGCATGGCCATGCTCGCCAGCGCGGCGGGCTTTGGCGGCGCGCGGGGCGGAACCATCGGCTACATGCCCCCCGAGCAGCTCAACGGCGAACAGGTTGACGAGCGCAGCGACATCTTCTCCCTGGCCGCGGTCCTCTACGAGTCGCTCTGCGCCACGGCCCCCTTCCGCGCCGGAACCCCCGCCGACTCCCTCGACCGCATCATCCGCGGGGTCCTCTACCCCAGCGACCTGCTGCCCGATATCCCGGAAATCACCGAGCAGGCCCTGCTCGACGCGCTCTCTCCCAGCCCGTACGACCGCATGCCGAGCGTGGCGGAGTTCGGAGACGCCTTCCT
>JAHHSP010000159.1 GCA_020025115.1 Collinsella sp.
GGGGATGCGGATGCCTCCCCCGAGTCCGACGCGGCGGTTTCGACCCGTCCTGCCACATCCGGCCGGAGGGCATCTGGCTTGATCGTCGTCGAGGGAGGAAAGCGTCGATGACCCCGTTGCTGTTGCATGCGTGCTGTGCGCCCTGTTCGCTCGAGCCGGTGCGCTTGCTCGTGGAGGAGGGCTTTGAGCCCACGATATGCTGGACAAACCCGAACATCCAGCCCATGGCGGAGCATGACAAGCGCCTTGGGGAGCTCCGCCATTGGAGTTCCGATAACGGCATCCGCCTGATCGAGGCGGAAGACGACCGCGAGCGCTGGGATACGTCGGTGGCGCGGCTCGGCGCGAATCGAGAGCGCCGCTGTCGAGCGTGTTACGCCCTGCGCCTCGCCGAGGCCTGTCGGGTCGCCGAGCGCGAGGGGTTCTCGCACATCGCCACGACGCTCGCGGTCTCTCCGTACCAGCTGTTCGACACGTGCAACGACGTGTTGGAAAAGCTCGCGTCGGCACGTGGGCTGACCCCGGTCATCCGGGATTTCCGGCCGTGGTATCCGCAGGCCACCGTGCGCTCACGCGAACTGGGCATGTACCGACAGAATTACTGCGGCTGCCGTTTTTCGGCCGCCGAGGCCGCGCTCGACCGTGCTCGCATGCGCGATGAACGCAAGGCGGAGAAGGCCCGCCGGGCCGCCCTCAAGGACTGATGCCCCATCGCGCCTGCGTTATCATGGACGGCTGTCGAACTCTCAAGTGAAAGGTGGCGCCATGCGCACCGATGATTTTGATTACAACCTGCCCGACGAGCTGATCGCCCAGGCCCCTGCCGAGCCGCGTGATTCCTGTCGTCTCCTGGTGCTGAACCGCGAGCTCGAGGACGGCCCCGCCCGCGCCGCGGATGCAGTCGCGCTCGAGCATGGCGGCTCCGTCGAGCACCGTCATTTTTACGATATCGTCGACTATCTCGAGCCCGGCGATCTGCTGGTCGCCAACCAGACGCGCGTCATGCCCGCGCGCCTCATCGGCAGGAAGCCTACGGGCGGTGTGGCCGAGACGCTGCTGCTCCGTCGCCGCGAGGACGTCGATCCGCTCGGGCATGTGTGGGAGTGCCTGGTAAACCCCGGCAAACGCCTCAAGCCTGGCAACGTCGTCGAGTACCGCGCCGGCGGTCTGCTCGCGCCGGAGGGCGCCCCCGTCGTCCTCACCGCCGAGATCCTCGATTTCATCGATGACTCGAAGGGCGGCCGTCTTGTGCGCTTCGAGCCGGTGGGCGAGAACGAGGACGGCGTGCCGCGCACGCTCGACGAGGCCATACATGCCGCGGGGCATGTTCCGCTGCCGCCCTATATCACCGGTTATGAGGGGGACCCGGAGAAGTACCAGACCGTATACGCCATGAGCGAGGAGCATTCCGCCGCGGCCCCGACCGCCGGCCTGCACTTCACCCCGGAGCTCATCCAGCGCATCAAGGGCAAGGGCTGCGGCTGGACGACGGTCGAGCTCGAGGTGGGTATCGACACCTTCCGCCTGGTGGAGGAGGACGATCCCACCGAGCATGTCATGCACACCGAGCGCTACCACGTGCCGGCCGAGGTCGTGGAGGCCGTGCACGCCACCAAGGCGGCCGGCCATCGCGTGATCGCCGTGGGCACCACCGCCGTGCGCTCCCTTGAGAGTGCGTGGGATGCCGCGGCGCCCGCGAGCGATCCCGCGGTCACGGCGCGCGGCTTTGAGGGGCGCGGGGACGGCGCGGACGTGCGCGGAGAGGGCGACATCACCGTGCGCGAAGACGCCACCACCAACCTGTACCTCATGCCAGGGTCGACCTTCCATGTGGTGGATGCGCTCATCACGAATTTCCACGTGCCGCGCTCCACGCTCATGATGCTCGTCTCCGCCCTCGCCACGCGCGATCAGATCATCGACGCGTACGAGGAGGCCGTGCGAGAGGGGTACCGGTTCTTCAGCTTCGGCGATGCGATGCTCATCGAGTAGCGTTCCAACGCCGTCCACCGGCGGTAGTGTACCGTTTGCCGGGGAATGGCATTTGATTTGCAAGACCACTGACATCCGGGGCATATACGGGATGTACCAAAAGAGTCGCGACGTTACCGCGACCGAGACGGGAGGTGCGTCCGATGGGTTTTGAAGATATAGCAGCTTTCGGGCCCGCCGCCCGCGATACCGAGGCCGGGTAGATGTAAAAAGGCGAGCGCACGCGCCACTCTTGGTTCCACCGGTTGGTTGGTAGGACGGTCGAAGAGGAAACGCGTCGGCGGGCCCGATGAATCGGATGGCCCCATTCCTTCGGTAAGAGAAAGTGGGCGAGTCCACCGTAGGATGTAAGAGAGGCGGCGGCACCGTGAGTAACGGTGCCGCCGCCTTTGTCGAGTGTGGCCTATGGGAGCAAGGGCCATAGGACAAGGGGCGCGTCCAATTCCGAGCCGCCAGCGCAGGTGGACGGCTCAAATCGGGTATCTGAACCCGAGCTACAGGAGCATCCAGATCACCAGGATTGCCAGCAGGGCGATGCCCGCGATCGCGGCGATGAACCGGATGCGCGACGAGCGCGTTTGCTCGCGCACATCGCGTTCCGTGTTCGCAAGTTCTTCGACTTCGGCCACGCGGTCGCCGTGTTCGGCGCGGTCGGCCTCGAGGGCATGGGCGATCGCCTCGGTCACCTCCGGATGGGCGATGACGTCTTCGGCCTCATCTATGACGGCTTGTGCCGCCGACGCCTCGTCGAGCTTGTCCGTTATGGATCGATCCTGCGCCTTGAGGGACTTCTC
>JAHHSP010000016.1 GCA_020025115.1 Collinsella sp.
TTGAACATCTCGAAGCGCGGCGAACTGTAGTAGCCCTTGGGGTTCTCACCGAGCTTCGCGGGATCGTAGGCGCCATCCGCACCGAGCTCGAGAGGATAGATGAACCACGCGTCACCGGGCTCCCAGTTGAGGAACGTGGTGTCGTCATACATGTCGTTGGTCCAGGCATCGAGCGCCCAACGGAGGTATCCGTCGGTGTGCAGCGTCTGAGAGTACATGGCCGACCAGTACGTGTCGCCGGGATCGGCCTGCTGCGAGCTGTTGGGATAGTCTCCCGTGCAGGTGTACATCGTCGTCTCGAGCCCACGCTCACGGCGGCTGTCGACGAACGCATACCACTCATCCATAGACCAGCTGCTCAGGACGTGCTTCTGACCGACGGAGATGTCATCGAGGTACTCGTCCTCTCCGACCTGGTCGGGAGCATAATTGATGGCGGCGGCGGTCTTCAGCGGATTACCGTCGGAGCCCTTGTGCTCCTTGATGAACTTGCACACGCCGTCGATGGCGGGACGCTCATCGAACGCGATGTAGGCGATGTCGAACCAGCCCTTTTCCTCAAGGTGCGCGATAAAATCCTCCAGGAACGGGGTCCAGACGGCTTCCCACTCCTCGGAAAGGGGGCTGAGATCCTTCTTGACGAGCTTGCCGGTCGTGGCGTCCGTATAGGTCACGCGGTTGTTCCAGGGGACCATGGAGTAGCACTTGATCTTGCCACGCCCCGATGCGGGGTCGATGACGCCGCACTCGATAGCAAACTCGACCCACTCGTCGAAGAGCGTGTAATCGTACTCCCAGCCATCGGCGGTTTTGGTCCATTGGACCATGCCCTTGTCGGAGTAATAGCACTGGTGGCCCCATGCCTCGTCGACGATATTGGCGACGAGGTCGTCACCGCCCAGGGCGGCGTAGTCCTCGAGAATGCCCTTGTAGTACGCGCGGAAGTCCTTGTCCAAGAACTTATCGATGGGAGCATCGGTTCCCATCGGGGCGCCCCAAAGACCGCCGCCGCCGCCGCTACCGCCGTAGACGGTGCTTTTGCCGAAATAGTAGCCGGTGACGGAGAAGGGATGCTGCCACAACTGGACGCTGTAGCCGACCTCTCCAGCCGTGGGCTGCCTGATGCCGATGACCTCGAGCGTGTAGGAAAGCGGATACTCCACGTCGCCGGCTTTGACGGTCAGCGTGCCCGTGTATGTACCGGGCTCCGCATCGACGGGGACGTTGATGGTCACCCATGCGAAGCGAAGCGACTCGGCCGGGATGTCGATGCCATCGTTGCCGTAGTAGATGACATCCGGGTAGCTCACCATGCGACCGGACATACCGCGGTTGGCGTCGGCCTTGACCTCGCGCAGCCAACGGACCTCGACGCAGGACGCATCGATGACGCCGCCCTCGCTCGTGAAGTCCCCCACCTCGATGAGGACGTCGTCGACCTTATGGCCGCGAGTCGCGACGCCGATCTTGGAGGCACGGGAGTCACCCAGCCAGGCAACATCGCTCCAGCTGTCGGTGAAGGTGCTGGTTGCGTCGTCATATGCTTTCGCGGGAAGGTCGAGCAGGCGTTCATCGCCGACGAAGGCGTTGAAATCCTCGACCTTGGGATACACCGTCACCTCGACCGATGCGGCGATATCCGTCCCATCGACGGTCGCCGTAATGGTAGCGGTGGATTTCTCCGCGACTTCCCGGGCGGTGACCACGCCATCCTCGACGGTCGCGACGGCCTCATCGCTGGAAGTCCAAACGACGGCGACGGGATCGGAGAGCACGGGCTTGAGCGTATAGGTCAGCTCCCGGCTCTTACCGCCCTCAAGGGTGACCTCGTCCATATCGATAACGATATTCGAGGGCTTGATGGGCTTGTGGACGACGTCGGCGTAGTCGAGCTGGATAACATCTTGGTCGCCGATGTTGGTGATGACCAACTCGTGCTCGGTGTTCTCAAGCTCCTCGGAGGTAAAGAGGACCTGCTGGTGCCTGCCCCCATCGGTCCCGGCGTCAAACGTCCCCGCGACCTCGCCATCGATGGCAAACTGATACGTGCTGTGCGCCGGCTGCAAGCTGCCGACCACAGTGACCCGGGTGCCCTCGAAGTAGAACGTGGCCGCGGCATCGCGCTCGCGAGTGTAGATCTCGTCTCCACCGGAGAAGTAATCGGGATACGACGCATCATACGTCCAGTCGCCCTTGAAGCCCCAATGGAACAGCTCCTTGGCATTGGTTTGCATGCCCACCTCAATGCGCGAGGTGATGTCGCGATCGGGGTCGAGAGCGACATTCTTGGCAACCGCGTACTGGAACGAGGCGCCGAGGGCCTCCACCGCACTCGGGTTGGTTTTTTCAAGCACCGTGACACGCGCGACATGACTGCCCTGCTCAAGACCATTCACCTCGAAAAGCAGCTGGTCTGACTGGCGGGTGGCCGCATAGCAATCCACCTCGACGGCCTTACCCCCATCGATGGCGACGCTTATGAAACGGTGATTGGTGTTCTTGATGCCGTCCAGCTCGAAGCCGTCACCCTCAAAGGAGATATCAACCGTCGCGCCGACACTGTTTGACCAGTGCTCGGTCGCCACGGCGTCACCCGAGCCGCCGGCGGTCCATCCGCCATGGTTCGCGTCGCCGGCGGAATACGCCCAACGCGAGTCGGTGTCATCTATGACGACGTCGACGGAGCCCACATGCGGCCGTGCGAAGGCGCGAAACGGGAGCAACGCGGCCATGCAGCACGCAAGGGCGGCCACAGCCAGTAGGACCCCCCTCCAAAGACGCGAGTCGCGAACCCCTTCCATGGATCCCTCCATTCTCTCGCGGCCGCCCCGACGGCACGGCCGACCTCATAGACATACGGGCCGTCACCGGCGCTCTCAGCACGTGCGATCCGGCCGCGAGAGACGTGGGGCGGTGCCCCCACATCCCATGGGCCGACATGCCGAGGACCCTCCTCCATGGGGTCTGCAACGCGGCATGGTTTCGCAGTGGGAAACATCCGCGTATGCGTTTTCAATCATACCGAGCAAAACTGGGCCGAACCAGAAGCCAGCGATTCGTTTCCACAGGCGGAAACGAATCGGCGACAAACGGCCCTACCTCGCTATTTGCCAGCGAGAGCACATCATTTCGCATTGCCGACTGGTATCTGATTTTTGGCCCATGGGCTGTCCGCAAACGACGATGCGAACACGTGCGAGGGACGCTCGGCACCATCCGGCACGACCGGCCTGCCCGCGTTCGACGCTCGCGCCGGATGCGCCGCGGAAAGTGGCCGCGGGACGCGTCGGGCGCACCCGGGCGTCAGCGCGGAGGGACGATGCAGTCGTAGCGCACCGCCTTGCCGGCGATGCTGTGGCTCGGCTTGGCCCCGGCGAGATACGGGCCCTTGACCGGGCGCTTGATCACGATTTTGCGCGGGTGCGCGGCCAGGGCGGCGCGAAGCAGCAACTCCTCATCCAGCGGGTCCGTCGGGCACTCGAGGCCGTGGATCAGCTGGAACTTCTTCTTAACCGCCGCGCTTTTGACGCGTCCCGGGAACATGGGGTCGAGGTAGACCACGTCGGGGCGCGTGTTCGGATCGGCCCCGAGCCGCTCGAGGGCGATACGGCTATCGCCCGCGACCACGTGCATGCGGGCGACGACGGGCCCGAGGACCTCGTGTACCGAGGCGCGCGCGAGGGCATCCTCCAGCAGCGCGGCAATCACCGGGTCGGCCTCGCACAGCGTGACCGTGAAGCCCGCCGCGGCAAGTAGCAGGGAGTCTTCGCCCAACCCCGCCGTGGCATCCACGGCTCGCGGGGTCTCGACACCCCTCACGCGGGCGGCTTTGACGAGCATCTCTCGCTGCAGAACCCCCTGCTTGATGCGTGGCAGCATCTCGGCAAAATCGGGACGGAGCTCCATGGCGTCGCGCATGAGGGAGAGGCCATCGCGCGACACTTTGAGATACAGACGACCCGGATCGGGGACGAACGTCACAGACGAGGGGCCGCCCCCGGGGGCTTCGAACGGCGCGGCCAATCGATCCGACAGGCCCCTCGCATGGTCGAGCGAACCGCCATCCACGCAGAGCACCGTCACTGGCGCCGCGTGCGGACCCACCCCCGGTGCAAACCGCTCCTCTCCCGCCTCAGGGCGACGGCGCGCCGTCTCGCCGGCTCCGCCTTGCGCATCTCTCGCACCAGCCGCTTCAACGTCACGCCCCTTCCCCATCTGAGACTCCATCATCCCTGGTCCCCGCCCTTGATGGCATTCACCGCACGGCGGCGCACCTTGGCCGGGCTGAGCGCCGATGCGACGCTGGGAACATCGATATTCGCACCCAGCAAAATCTTCGCCATCCAGAAATAGAAGAACAGGACCAGCAACGGAATGAGGCACGAAGTCACGAGCATGACCGCCAGCGACTCGATGAACTGGTTGAGGGACTCCCGAGCACCCTCGACGGCGCTCGCGATGCCACCCGTCACCGAGTCGATGGCTCCCTGGAAGAAGTCGAGGATGCCGCCGCCGTCCTTCTCCCCGCCTTCCGCCTCGGCCTCCGCTGCGCCCGCGGCCAGCGCCTCGGCCGTCTCGACCGACTGCGTGAGCGAGGTGTCGTACATGGCGTCGACTTGATCGGTCACCCAGGTGCTGGTGGGAATGGCCGCCAACAACACCACACCGATCAAGGCGAACTTGATGCCGAGGCGCGCCGTCGCACCCGACCAGCGCGAACGGCCGTAGGCCCAGGTGAAGGCGATCGCGGTGAGCAGCGCGAGAGGCATGACGAACCCCAACGCGACGCCGCTGAAGATGGCGATGAGGTATTTCTCCAAGAACAGCGCGGCGAGCACGATAAGAAAGCCGGTGCTCAGATCCATGAGCTTCTGGGCGATGGGCGAACCCGCGTCGCCGGGGATCGCCGAGATGAGCGCCGACGCGCCCGCGGAGCCCGCCGTGAGGGTGAGCACGTTGTCGATTTTCTCGTCGATGGTGGCGATCGCCTGCGCATGCGCCTCGGGAGAGGCGAAGTGGGGAGCAAGGCCGAACACGAACAGGGCGATGAGCGCCACGAGGGCCGCGGTGACAATCGCCCGTACCTGGGTGCTGGGCCCGAACGTCTCGTCGCGTTGCTCAGCTTCGTTCACCATAACGCACAAACGCTCGGCTGAAACTTCAGCGTCTCGCTCGTCGTACTGCTCAATTTCGTTCATCGGAACACCTCTCATCGATTCGTGCATTGAGGACGGTTGCGGAGCCAGATATGGTGCAGGCCGCGCAGGGTGAGGGTCTCGTCGACCGTGGCATCGCGGGAGATGAGGGAGGCGACCTGAGCGGCACCGTCGCCCGTGATCACCACGGGGGCATCGGCGCCGAGCTCGCCCATCACCGCATCGAGCAGGCCGTCGATACGCGCCGCCTCGCCCAAGACCACGCCGGACTGCATGGCGGAGCGCGTGCTGCGCCCGATCACGCGCTCCGGAGCGCGTAACTCGATCATGGGCAGGCGAGCCGCGGCGGCGGTGAGCGAACGCGCGCCCAGGGCGACACCGGGAGCGATGATGCCGCCGGCGAAGGCGCCGGATTCGTCCACGACCTCGATATTCGTCGTCGTCCCCAAATCGACCACGACCACGGGGGCCCCGTACGTCTCACGCGCCGCCACGGCATCGGCCACGCGATCGGAGCCCACTTCGGACGGGTCGTCATAACGCATGCGGATGCCCGTCTTGAGACCCGGGCCCACCACGCAGGGGCGGACTCCGCACAACTTGCCGAGAGCGGAGCGCCATACTTCGGCAAGGCTCGGCACCACGCAAGACAGGATCGAACACGAGGGTTCGGGCGCATCGAGCATATCGATCGCGCGGGCCGCCTGCGCCCATGCCTCATCGGCCGTGCAGCGCTCGAACGTCGTGACCTCCCACGTGCCTGCAAGCCCGTCCGCGGTGAACACGCCGAACTTGGTCACGGTATTGCCCACGTCGACGGCGAGCAAGCAAGGCGCCGTCGCGGCCTTTGAAGCGTCCCGCGCATGCAAAACCCGTTCACGCGAATCCGGGCCCTCAGACCAAGCGCACGCGGCCTCCACAGCAACACCCATCGCGCCCTCCATATTCTCGAACGCACATCTCTCGATCGAGATTACACTATAGCGGTCCTGTTGCCGTAACCCGACTCCCCGCGTGAGGGGGAGCGGATATACGAAGGAGCTACAAATGAGTTCTCTGAACGAGCGCGCGCCGTGGCGCGGGCAGATCAGTGCCGCCGGTATTCTCATCGGTTGCATCGGCTGCGTCATCATCACGGCATCTTCCGTCTACACGGCCCTCAAGATGGGCGCCCTGCCCTGGCCGACCATCTTCACCTCGATCACCGCGCTGGTCTTGTTGCGCGCGGCGGGTCGCACGAATCTGAATGAGGCGAACGTCACCCAAATCATCATGTCTGCCGGCTCCATGGTCGCAGGCGGTCTGGCCTTCACCATCCCCGGCGTTTGGATGCTCGGGCTCGACGCGGAGCTGAGCTGGATCGAGATCGGCGGCGTCGCCCTCGCCGGCACGCTGATCGGGCTCGTGTGCACGGCGCTGATCCGCCGTCGCTTCGTCGAAGAGTCCGATCTCGAGTACCCCATAGGCACCGCCGCCGCCGAGACGCTCATGGCCAGCCGTGCGGGCGGCGCGACGGGCAAGGGGCTCTTCGGATCCATGGCCGCAGCCGGCGTCTGGTGCGCGTTGCGCGATCTTGTGGGTGCCATCCCCGCCATGATCGGCGCGCTGCCCATCCCCGGGGTCGCCTTCGGCATCTACAACTCGCCCATGCTGCTTTCGGTCGGCTTTTTGGTTGGCGGAGCCGCCGTTGCATTCTGGCTGGCGGGGGGTCTCATCGCGAATTTCGGCATCATCGTGGGCGGCAGCTCGATGGGGCTTTGGGACGTCGCGGGCGGCCAGGGAATCGTGTCGAGCCTGGGGATGGGCCTCATGATGGGATCCGGCATCGGCGTCGTGGTGCGAGACATCCTGCCCGCCGTTTTCCGCGGCATGCGCAATGGGCGAGATGGCGGCGGCAGCTGCGAAACCACCGCCGCGCATGTGTTCGGAAAACTCGATCGGGGCATCCTCGCCCTGCTCGTGACGGCGGCGGCCCTCCTCATCTGCCTCGTACTCGGCCTCTCCCCCATCGCCTGCGCGATCGTGGTGGCGCTCGCATTCATCACCACGATCATGGGCGCTCAGTCGGTGGGCCAGACCGGTATCGACCCCATGGAGATCTTCGGCCTCATCGTCCTGCTCGTCATCGCCGCCCTGGGAGAGTCCGATCAGGTCAGGCTCTTCTTCGTCGCCGGCGTGGTGGCCGTGGCGTGCGGCCTCGCGGGCGATGTCATGAGCGATTTTAAGACCGGAAAGATCATCGGCACCGACCCGCGCGCCATGTGGGTCGGCCAGGCCATCGGCGCATTCCTCGGCTGCGCCGTGTCGGTAGCGGTGATGTGCGCGCTGATCAACGCCTACGGCCCCGGTGCGTTCGGACCCGGCAAGCTCTTCGTGTCCGCCCAGGCAAGCGTCGTTGCCACCATGGTCTCGGGCATCCCGAGCGTTCCCGCCTTCGCACTCGGACTCGCCGCGGGCGTTGCCCTGTACTGCCTCGGCATCCCATCGATGATGCTGGGACTCGGCGTGTACCTGCCGTTTTATATGACGTTGTCGGCCTCTCTCGGCGCGGCCGTGAAGATCGCCTACGACCACGCGGCGGCTCGGGGCAAACGCGACACGCATGTGGACGGCGCCATGGCGGCAGGCGCCGACGCGGGCTCCACCGACGGTGAGACGTCGCACGAGGAAACCGGCATCATCGTGGCCTCCGGCGTGCTCGGCGGCGAGTCGATCGTGGGCGTGATCATCGCGCTCGCCTCCGTCGCGGGCGGCCTTTTGGGGTAAACGCGCCCGCCTCGTCTTTTCCGCAATCGTCAACCTTGCGAGCCCCGCGGGGTCCCCGCGGGGCCGGGTGCGCCTGCAATGCGCCGGAATGGGCTACCTGCCCATGCGGCCCTTGACCATCGTGAGGGAAATCTTACCGCGCGCCTTATCGACGCCGGTGACCCATACGGTCACGGTGTCGCCCACGGCCACGACCTCGCTCGGGTGCCTCACGAAGCGATCGGCGAGCTTGGAGATATGGACCAGGCCGTCCTGATGCACGCCGACATCCACGAACGCGCCGAAGTCCACCACGTTGCGCACGGTGCCCTTGAGCTCCATGCCCACCTCGAGGTCCTCGATGCTGCGGGCCGCCTGGGAAAACACGACCTCCGGTGCATCGTCGCGCGGGTCGCGGCCGGGCTTTTCGAGCTCGGCGACGATGTCGCGCAGGGTGGGCACGCCGCAGCCCAGCTCGGCAGCGACCGTACCCAGGCCGCCGATCTTGGCCCCGATGCCCGGCACGCCGCCCGCCGCCAACGCGCTCGGCGCCACACCGGCGCGACGCAGCAATTCACCGGCGATCTCATAGCTCTCGGGATGCACGCTCGTGGCATCGAGCGGGTTCTCGCCGCCCGTGATGCGCATGAAACCGGCGGAGTTGAGATATGCCTTGGGACCGAGCTTGGGCACCTTCTTGAGCTGGCGGCGATCGGTGAACGCACCGTTCTCCTCGCGGTACGCCACGATGTTTCTGGCCACCGCCGGCGTGATGCCGGAAACGTAGCCCAGCAGGCTCGCGCTCGCGGTGTTCACATCCACGCCCACGCGGTTGACCACGTTCTCCACCACGTTGCCCAGTGCGCGGCCGAGCTCCGACTGGTCGAGGTCGTGCTGATACTGGCCGACGCCGATGGACTGCGGCGGGATCTTGACGAGCTCGGCCAAGGGGTCCTGCAAGCGGCGGCCCAGGCTCATGGCGCCGCGCGTGGTCACGTCGAGATCCGGGTACTCCTCGCTCGCCAGCTTGGAAGCCGAGTACACCGAGGCGCCCGCCTCGTTGACGATGGTGTAGCGCAGCTCGGGGGCGGACTCGGAGATGAAGGAGGACACGACCTCCTCGGTCTCGCGGCTCGCCGTGCCGTTGCCCACCACGATGGTGTTGATGCGGTGCTTGCGGGTGAGGCGGAGAAGCTCGCGTTTGGTGCCGGCCACGTCGCGGCGGGGCGGCGTGGGGTACAGAATCGTGTGGTCGAGCAGCTTGCCGTACTCGTCGAGCACCGCGACCTTGCAGCCGGCGCGGTAACCCGGGTCGAGCGCGATCACGCGCGCGCCGCGCACGGGGCGCTGCTGCAACAAGCCCTCGGTGTTCTTGGCAAAGACCTTGATGGCGTCGGCCTGGGCGCGCATGGTGAGGTCGACGCGCAGCTCGCGCTCGAGCGAGGGGGCCATGAGGCGCTTGTAGCCATCGGCGATGGCGGCGTTGAGCTCGGGAGCGAACGGCCCGCGCCGGCGCGGATACCGGCTCTGAAGGCGCTCGGCCGCGGCGTCGCCGTCCACACGCACGCGCACGCGCAGCTTGCCCTCGCGCTCGCCGCGATTGATGGCCAAGATGCGGTGGTTGGGAATGGAGCGGGCGGCCTCTGAAAACTCGTAATAGGGCTCGTACGCGGTCTTCTCATCCGCATCGATCGCCTCGGACTCGATGGTGGCCGTCTTATGCGTGTACTCGCGCAGGTCCGCCGTGTTCTCGGGGTCCTCCGCCACGAGCTCGGCCACGATGTCGCGCGCACCGGCGAGGGCCGCCTCCGCCGTGGCAAAGCCGCGCTCGGCGTTGATGTATTCGGCCGCCGCCTCGAGCGGGCCCTCCCCCTGGACGGGCTGCATGAGAATGAGGTTGGCGAGCGGCTCGAGGCCCGCGTCGCGTGCCTTGGACGCACGCGTGGCGCGCTTTTTGCGATACGGCTTGTAGAGGTCCTCCACGCGCTGGAGCGTGGACGCCTCCTCGATGCTCGCACGCAGCTCGTCGGTGAGCTTGCCCTGGGCGTCGATCACCATGATAACGTCGGACTTGCGCTGCTCGAGGTTGCGCAGGTAGGACAAACGGTCATCGAGCGTGCGCAGCGCGACGTCGTCCATACCGCCTGTGGCCTCCTTGCGGTAGCGTGCGATGAACGGAATCGTCGCCCCCTCATCGATGAGCGATATCACGGCCTCGATGCGGGCTGCGGCCTGTCCCAACTCGGCGGCGAGGGCGGACACGATGCGCTTATGGCGGGCCGCCAGCTCCTCGGGCGAGGCCTCCGCTCGGCGACCCGTCACCGGGGCATCCGCGACGTCGTCGGCGGTGAGCGAGCCGGCGGAGCCGAGGGTCCGTGCCGCAACGGCGCGGACCGGAGACGCGGAGGATGCGGGCTGCGAGGCGGGCGCGGGCGCCGGAGCGACGGGCTCAATGACGACATCCTTGCGCGCGCCGCTCCCCTCCGGACTCAACGTGGCGACCATATTCATGATGGAGGCGATATCGACATTGTTCGTTTCGGCCATATGAGGACTCTCCCATCGAATTCGGCTAGGCATTACATCCTACCCGACCGCGGGGACGCACCATGCAATCACTATGCGACGGCGCAAATACCCCCGCTCCGACGCGACACCCCACGCTCGACCGCCGACATGCCGCCGTGCGCGGTGCCATGCCGCCCCACCCTCGCGCGCTCTGGTAAGCTGTGCTGAGAAATCCTCCATTGAAAGGCTGTTTGAGACATGCATCGCATTCTCTTCATCTGCCATGGCAACATCTGCCGCTCCACCATGGCCCAGTTCGTCTTTGAGGAGCTCGTGCGTCGTGCCGGGCTCGAGGGCGAATTCACGATCGATTCCGCGGCGACGTCTCGCGAGGAGATCGGGAACCCCCCGCACCATGGGACCGTCTCCAAGCTCCGCGAAGTCGGCATCCCCGTCGGGGCCCATCGCGCTCGCCAGATCACGCGCGGCGAATACGGGAATTGGGACCTCATCGCATACATGGACCGCGAGAACGAGCGGGGCCTCGATCGCATTCTCGGCGGCGATCCGAACGGCACCTGCCACAAGCTCTTGGAATTCGCCGGAAGCGACCGCGATGTGGCCGATCCCTGGTATACCGGGGACTTCGACGCGACCTACCGCGATGTCGCAAAGGGCTGCTCGGGATTGTTCGAGCGTATAACCGGAACCAACGCGCCCCTCTTGCCGGGCATCCAAGCACGCTAGGAGCTCTCCCATGATCGGACTCGGAACGCTCATCGACGTCGCGCTCATCCTCCTGGGCGGCTTCGCCGGACTCGCCTTCGGACGATTCATCAGCGGACGTATACAAGACACCCTTCTCAAGGCAACCGCGGTGGCCATCATCTTCATCGGCATCTCCGGCGCCATGAGCGGCATGCTCACCATCTCCGGCGGTGAGATCTCAGCCGACGGCTCCGCGCTCATCGTCGTATCGCTCGCCCTCGGCTCGCTCATCGGAGAGATCCTCGATCTCGAGCGGCAGATCGACCGCTTCGGCGAGTGGCTCAAATACGCAACCGGCAGCAGCGGCGATTCTGAGTTCGTGGATGCCTTCGTCACCGCATCGCTTTCCGTCGCGATCGGCGCGATGTCCATCGTCGGCGCCATTCAGGACGGCATGACCGGGGACTTCTCCACCTTGGCGGTCAAGGGCGCCATCGACGCCCTGCTCGTATGCACCATGACGGCGTCGATGGGAAAGGGCTGCATCTTCGCCGCCATTCCGGTGCTGGTGCTCCAGGGCTCCCTCACCCTGCTCGCGAGCTTCCTGCAGCCGCTCATGACCGACATGGCGCTCGCCAACCTCTCCACGGTCGGCTCCATCCTCATCTTCTGCATCGGCGTGAACCTGATCTGGCCCAAGACCTTCCGCGTGGCCAACATGCTACCGAGCGTCCTCGTGGCCATGCTCGCCACCCGCTTCATGTAGCGGACGCTCCGGTGGCGCGCGCATGCAGCCAGCCGCCGCACAGGCAGCACGCGCATTCGAGGCGTCAATCCGAGTCATCGTCTCAAGAGTACATATGCTTTTGGCCCGCCACACGGCTCGGTAACGGGTCAAAAGCATACGTGCAAACCCGCCGACGGCCCGCGGCGCCGGCCAACCGGTCCCTTACGCCAGGCCCTTCGCCGCCTCGTATAGGCGCAGGGCGGCGAGCGTCATGCCATCCTCGATCGCGCGGGCTTGCACCATACCACGCAGCTCCTCATAGGGAACCGCGCGCCAAGCCAGCGTCCCCTCGTACCCCATCTTCGGGGCGACATCGGAAACCGAGCAGCTAAACGCCACCACGCGGTCGCCCGTCACGCCCGAATCGGCGACGAACGAGCCGAGCTCGACAAAATCCCACGCCCTGCACGAGAGCTCCTCCGTCAGCTCCTTGCGAGCGTTCTCGTGCGCAGACAGGCCGTCTTCGCCGAAACCGCGCGGGAATCCCCAGAAGACGCCTCCGGCAGATGGGCGCTCCTGCTGCAACAACACGATGCCGGCGTCGCTTTCGGGCACGACGACCACACCCCTGCCCGACGCGCGCTGCACGAATCGCTCGTAACGCAGCAGCGAGCCATCGGACATCTGGATTAGATCGACCAGCAGGTAATGGTAGGCGCTCTCATATAGGACGCCCAACGGGGCCTCGGCGCTCGAACGCTCCCGAAGCCGTGCCTCGTCCGCCACATAGGCAAAGCCGCCCTCGGACTCGAATAGATCCGGACGCGAAGCAACCAGATGCAGATAGCGGTCTATGCAATCGCCCATGCCAGCTTCCTCCTATCAACAGCCGCCGCTTCGCGGCAGCACGTCGCGCTATCGCATACGATACGCCCTGTATGTCCTGTACAGTTCGCGCAAACCGTGGTCGACCTCCACGCTATCGCGGATGGAGAACACGTTCGACACACGGTCGAACACGATGGTCAGCACGATGACCTGCACGACGAACTGACCCGCGACGCCCAGGTTGAAGGCGGACGTAAGCACGTCGCCCGCGCCGCCCATCACCCACGACACCGTGGAGACCGCGACCGCTAGCAGCACATCGCGCAGAAACGAGACGACCTCGAACGCCCAGCGACGGCGCACATGCCTCGACCACGCAGCATCGATCGCAAGACCCGCGGGCGCCTGCAGGCTCGCCCTCGACCCCGGTCCGCCCGAGAGCTCGACGCCCCTCGTAAGACGCACCAAGCCCGTCCAGCATCGATCGCTTTCGACCTGCACGCGCTCCTTGCACTGCGCGACCGTCGAACTCGTATAGGACGCGGCGTCCGCGGGATGCACGGCAATATAGCGCCGCAGCCTGTACACGGCGTCGACCCCGTCGGGCCCGCATGCCAGCTGCGGGTCCAAGCCGACCATGTTCAGCTCGACGGTCGCGTTGTACGCGATGTCGACGATGCATCTAGCGACGTGCGCAACCCGGCGGCCCAGACCCGGCTCCGCGTCAATCATGTTGTAGTAGCCCGACCGCGTGGCGGGCGGGCGCGTCCCCTCGGAAGACATGGGGCGCGCCATGTGTCGCACAAACGCGCACGCTTCCAACACATCCGTCTCCATCACAGCGCACCCTGCCGTCGCTCCATCCACGCCAAGCGACCCACCATCATCGATGAAGCGCTCACACGCGCCGGCCAGGCGCTCCACGGCCTCGTCAATGCCGATGACGCGCGCGGAATTGCATCCATCCACGTAGGTCATATCACGCTCGACCACAGATAGAATCCTGATGAACGAGACCGCCTGCTCGACCTGGGCCGCATCCAGCGGCGACGGCAGGGTGCCGCCGTTGCCGTAGAGCTTGTCGAAATGCAGGAAGCGCTCAGGTTCGTCGAACACGATCGAATCGAAGAGGCAGTCCATCAGCGCATGGTAGACGTCACGCGCGATGTCGCCGCCATATCCGTCCGCCGCCAGCCGCGCAGCGACGTTCTCGTAATTCAAAAACGGCAGGGACGAGAACCGGAACCGGTCTTTCGTCGCCGCCTCCAGCAGGTACTGCGTGAGGGTCCTGCATTCGTGTACCGCGGGCGCCGCGTCGGCAGCGGGACGGGCGACACCCCGTACGACATCGCGCCCCCTGAACGCGGGCCCCGTCGACGAGAACCGCGCCAGGACGATCTGACCCTGGCGAATGAGCGACAGGATCTGCAGCGTCTGCTCGTCCAGCTCCTCGCCCTCGGCATGGGTGCCGCGCGAAAACAGCAGGCTCATCATCACCGGAGATGCGGCGAACTGGTTCATGGACACCACGACGACCCGGCCCCGGCGAATCGCATCGAACAGAGCTTGCTCGCCCAGATCGATTTCCCAGGGAGCCTTTCGAACGCTATCGAGTTCGTACAGGTAGACCCATGGAAGGTCGATTCGCGTCATCGCATCACCCATCTGCAGCCCCGTCTCCCTTCGACTCGCCGCCATACGTAACGGGGCACGGACCGCACCCCGCTTGCGACCTCGCGTCTTAGAACTCCACGTTGCCAAACTCGGACAGCCTGAGCTCCTTGTTGTGATCTGTGGCCCAATCGATGTTCCACGGGCTCGTAAACAGCAGCAACTTGCCGCCGCGCATGTCCTCGACGCGCAGCGTGTCACGCGTGAGGGAAAGCGCCGGGATATCGATCGTGCCGGGCTCGTTCACGATCCAGCGGATGTCGGTATAGGGCAACGGCTGACGGCGCACCTCGACGTGGTACTCGCTCTTGAGGCGCTGTTCGAGTACCTCGAACTGCAAAGTGCCCACCACGCCCACGATGACCGACTCCATACCGGCACCGAGCTCTCGGAAAATCTGGATGGCGCCCTCCTGGGCCAACTGCTCCATGCCCTTTACGAATTGCTTGCGCTTGAGCGTGTCGACCTGCGTGACGCGCGCGAAGAGCTCCGGCGCGAACGTGGGTATCCCCGCGAACTGCACCGGCTTTTTGCCCGTGCAGATGGTGTCGCCGATGGAGAAGATGCCCGGGTCGAACAGGCCCACGATATCGCCGGCATAGGCCTCGTCCACGATGGCGCGGTCATCGGCCATCATGGTCGTGCCGCAGGCCAGCTTGATCTTGCGGCCACCCTGAACATGCGTGGCATCCATGCCGCGCTCGAACTTGCCGGAGCAGATGCGCACGAAGGCGATGCGGTCGCGGTGGTTCTTATCCATGTTCGCCTGGATCTTGAAGACGAAACCGGAAAAATCCTCACGCGTGGGCTCCACGGACTCGCCGGTCAGCGCGTCGGTGTGAGGCCCGGGACCGGGGGCCAGCCGCAGGAAGTCCTTGAGGAAGGGCTCCACGCCGAAGTTGGTGAGCGCGGAACCGAAAAACACCGGGGAGAGCTTGCCCGTGAGCACCGCGTCGAGGTCGAACTCGGAATCGGCGCCGTCGAGAAGCTCGATGTCGTCCATCAGGTTGTCGTGGTTGTGCTCGCCAATCAGCTCGGTCAGCGCGGCGTCGCCGAGCGTCGCCTCGACCTCGCCCACCTTCTTGGTGCCGTTTGCGCGACCGTCGCCCTCGAACGCCAGGACCTTGCGGCTGGCTCGATCGAACACGCCGCGGAAATCGCGGCCGTTACCGATGGGCCAATTCATGGGATAGGTGCGGATGCCGAGCACGTTCTCGACCTCTTCCATGAGGTCGAACGGATCGCGCGTCTCGCGGTCCATCTTGTTCACGAACGTGAAGATCGGGATGCCGCGCATGGCGCAGACGCGGAAGAGCTTCTTGGTCTGGGCCTCGACGCCCTTGGCGCCGTCGATCACCATGACCGCGGCGTCGGCAGCCATGAGGGTACGGTAAGTGTCCTCGGAGAAGTCCTGGTGACCAGGGGTGTCCAGGATGTTCACGCAGCAGCCGCCGTAGGTGAATTGCAACACCGAGGAGGTGACGGAGATGCCGCGCTGCTTCTCGATGTCCATCCAGTCAGACACGGCGTGACGGGAGTTCTGCTTGCCCTTGACCGAACCGGCGGACTGGATGGTGCCGGTGTAGAGCAGGAGCTTCTCGGTGAGGGTGGTCTTGCCGGCGTCGGGGTGCGAGATGATCGCGAACGTGCGACGCGAGGAGATTTGCGGGGCGTAAGAGGCCATGGGCGCATGCGTCCTTTTCTGACGGAGCGGCGCGGGTCGGCGCGCCGGACGATGTGACGTGATTTGAACCGTACGTATTGTAGCGGCAAGAAGAGCGCTCACCGAGGCGAAGGCCCCGACGAGCGCATTATGCAGCGGATTTTCACGCCGTCGGGCATGCGGGCGGCGCGATGGCCCCTACGCGTCCTCCCTGAGCAGCTCGCGAGCGTGGCGGATGGCGTCGTCGATGTTGCCGCGAAAGTGCTCGCGACCCACCTTCTCCACAAAGCCGGCGCGCTCCATCGTCCTCATGGGCTGCTCATTGGCATGTGAGATGATGAGCTGCACGCCGTTTTCGGCGCAATACTCGCGCAGGTTCTCAAGCGCGTTCATGGCCGATGAGTCGAGCGAGGGCACACCGCGCATGCGAATGATCAGGTACTTGGTGAACTCCTTCACCGAGATCTCGGCGATCTGGTCGGTCATACCGAAGAACATGGGGCCGTTGATCTCGTACACGCGCACGCTGCGGGGGAGCTCGCGCAGGTGCGTGACCTCGGAATCCTCATCGCAATAGTACTTCCAACCGCGGACCTCGGTCTCGTCGCTCAGGCGCTTCATGAGCAGGACGAGCGTGATCATCATGCCGATGCCGATGGCCATGACCAAGTCGAACACCACGGTGAGGAGGAAGGTGACCACGAGCACGGCCACATCGCTCTTGGGCGCGGTGCGCACCTGGTGCGCCACGGTACGCCAACCGGACATGTTGTAGGCCACCTGCAGCAAGATGGCGGCGATGCAGGGCATGGGGATGAGCGCCGCATACGGCATGAGGAACACCATCACGGCGAGCAGCACCGCGGCGTGGACCATGCCGGCGATGGGTGTGCGGCCCCCGGCCTTCACGTTGGCGGCGGTGCGGGCGATCGCGCCCGTGGCGGGAATGCCGCCGAACAGCACGGAACCGATATTGCCCACGCCCTGGGCGACGAGCTCCATGTTGGCGCGATGATGCGAGCTGATCATGGAATCGGCCACCACGCAGGAAAGCAGCGACTCGATGGCGGCGAGGATGGCGATGGTGAATCCGTTGGGCAACTGCTCGCGGAACAAATCGAAGCTCAGCTGAGGCAGATGCACCTGCGGTACGCCGGCGTTGATGGTGTAGAGGTCGCCGATGGTGTTCACGTTCATGCCCAGGCCGCCCACCATGGCGATGCCCACAAGCACC
>JAHHSP010000160.1 GCA_020025115.1 Collinsella sp.
ACGCAACGTGGGATCGTAGTCGCCCGGCGCGGGGCGACGACGGGGATCGGCGGTGCTGACCGGCCGCAGGCGAGAGGCGGAGACGGGCTCGTGAGCGGATGAGGACTCGGACACGTACCCGGCCTGGACCGGGCGCTGACCATAGCGGGACGCGGGGACCGAATTGACCATCATGTATCGACCCGCCGCATTGGAGCTACGGGGATTGGCGTCGGAGGCGGCATCTTGGAAGCGGCCGACACGGCCGCCGGAACCGTTGCGCTCATATTCATGCAGGGCGTCGAAGTAAGCATCGACCACCTCGCGTGGATTCAGACCGAGATAGCGCGCATAGCTGGCGATAATCCCCTGGGAATACCCGCGGGGCGGCATCGCGGCGAAGTTCTCGGTCTCGAAGTACTCGATGATCTGCGGTCGGATTTTGATGACGTTGGCGACCTGCTGAATCGAAGCGCCCATCTGACGACGGCGCTCGAGCAGCATCTCACCGAAATGGCGGGTCATCTACATCCCTCCAAAAATCTCTTCCTCAGACAACGGCTCCTCGACGGCGCGCAACGCGGCGAGCCCCTCCTCATCGTAGAGCACCTCACGCGGCTTGGAGCCATCCGGCGGACCCACGATGCCCTTCTCCTCGAGCATGTCCATGATGCGGCCGGCACGCGCATAACCGACCTTGAGGCGGCGCTGCAGACCGGAGGTGGAGCCGAGCTGCGACTCGACCACGATCTTCGCGGCGTCCCATAGGAGCGGGTCCTCCTCGGTGGGGGCCTCGTTATAGAAGCCACCCCCTCCCCCGCCGTGCATGGTGGCAGGTGCCACGGCAGACAGGATCTCCTCGTGGTAATCGGGCGCACCCTGCTCTTTGACGAAATCGACGACGCCGTTGATCTCGTCGTCGGATACGAAGCAGCCCTGGATTCGCTTGGGCTTGCCCCAGTCGACCTTGGAGAACAGCATGTCACCATAGCCGGTGAGCTTCTCGGCGCCCATCTGGTCGATGATGACGCGGCTGTCGATACCCGTGGCGACATTGAAGGCGATGCGGTTGGTGATGTTGGCTTTGATGAGACCGGTCACGACATTGGAGCTCGGGCGCTGCGTGGCCACGATGAGGTGGATGCCCGCCGCGCGACCGAGCTGCGCGATGCGCACGATGCTCGCCTCGACGTCCTTACCCGCGACCATCATGAGGTCGGAGAGCTCGTCGATGATGATGACGAGGTAAGGCATCTTGGCGGGTGGATTGTCGTAACGATCGAACGCGCCCGCGGCCTGCTTTTCATTGAAGGTCGAGATCTTGCGGACGCCGATGCGCTCGAAGACCTTGAGACGGCGCTCCATCTCGGACACGGCCCACTGCAGGGCGCTCGCCGCCTGCTTGGGCTCGGTCACGACCGGGACGTACAAGTGCGGCAAGCCGTTGTACCCCGAGAGTTCGACGCGCTTGGGGTCGACCATGATGAGACGGACATCCTCCGGAAGGCTCCTCATGAGCAGCGCCATGATGATGGAATTGATCATGACGGACTTACCGGAGCCGGTGGTGCCGGCAATGAGGAGGTGGGGCATCTTCGCGAGGTCGGCGACGATGGGCTGGCCCTCGGCGTCGCGCCCTATGGCCAGCTCGAGCGGTCCGCCCTGGACATAGGGCAAAACGTCGCCGAGATTGACGTTTTGGCGCTTGGCGTTGGGAATCTCGATGCCCACGAGCGAAGTGCCGGGAATCGGGGCGAAGATTCGCACCGACTGCGCGGCGAGCGACAACGCGATATCGTCCTCGAGGTTGGAGATGCGGCTGACACGCTCGCCCTCGCCCGGTTGGACCTTGAACGTGGTGACAGTGGGACCGGAGATCCACCCGACGACGCGGGAGTGAAGTCCGAACTCGTTCAGCGTGGATTGCAGGGAATTGGCGGTCTGCTCGAGTTCCTTGTCCGAGGAGGCGGCGACGGCGGAGTGCGGGTTATGGCGAAGCATGCTGAGCGACGGCAGTTGAAGCTGCCCTTCCTCGGCCCCGTCCAAATCGGCCTCGGCGGAGGCGACCGCCTTTGAAGATTGCACGGACCCGTCCGAGGTATCGGAGCCGGGGGCAGGGGCATGGCTTTTGAGGAAAGCTGGGATCTCGCGCGGGCCATCGGCAGTCTCGACGACGGAATCGGGCCGGCCCTCGACGTCGAACGGCGGCACCTCCTCATCGCCCAGGACGGGATCCACCGCGTCGGCAGGTGCATCTCCCCCGCCTGCATCGGCTTCCGCATCGACTGTGTCGAGGAAATCGGGCACGGGGATGAGCGTGGTCTCGGCGCGCTCGGCGGCAAGCCGGCTGCTCAGGTCGACGAAAGGGTCCTCGTCGCGATCGGGCTCGTCTTGGATTGCGGGGGCAGACCCCCTGGAGGCGGAATCCGACACGGTCGTCTCGCGATTTCCCAGGAATGTCGTCTCAGCAGCGCCGGCATCGTCGAACAAGCCGCCTTGGCCGGAGGCCCCACCGAACGCGATGCGGCCCCGAGCGGGCTGGAGCGGGCCCTCGTCGCCCCAGGGGGCGTCGTTCACGTCGACGCGTCGGCGCTCCGCAAGCGCACGGGCACGGTCGGCCGCCGCGCGCATGAACGAGCTGACCGAGAACCCGATCACGACGAAACCGACGACGATCAGGCCGATGAGCACCACGAGGGAGATGGTTTTACCGAGGGCCGCTGCAGGGCGCTCGCGATGAGCGCCCCGAGAT
>JAHHSP010000161.1 GCA_020025115.1 Collinsella sp.
GGTGGAGGAGTCGGAAGTGGTCGGGCTTGCGGGCACCGGCGCATCTTCGATCTTGCGCGACGCCCCGTTCACGATGGGCTTGACGCCCGCGGGCACCGAACCGGCCATGAGCGGCCTCTCGGGGGACTTGATTCCTTGGGCATCGCCCGTGGATGGTTTGCCGGGAACGGCCGCGTCGGAACCGGAGCCGGTCTGACCATCTCCGGCCTGGCCGCCATCGGGGCCAGTCTCACCGCCGTCGGGGCCGCCGTCACCCCCCTGGCCGGGGTTGCTCCCCGCGATCTTGAACAGATGGCCGGAATCATTGGTGTAGTAGAGGTTGCCCTCCTCGTCGCAGATGACCGACGCCATGCAGTACTCAGCCTGCCCCGGGCCGGGCTGGAACAGCAGAGACGCCTCCTCATCGCCCAGGTGGTAGACGTACATGCTTCCACCCCTCGAGTACGGCGGCTGGCCTTCGGCGAAGTTGACCGTGAAGTACACGTAGGTCTCCGACCCCTGGACGGACACGAGGGGCGAGCTCTTCACCTCATCGGGAATCTTCTCTCCGTCCGCACTCAGAACCTGCCGTACGCCCATGCTCTCAAGATCGACCACGGCCAAGACGCCGCTCTTGTCTCTACAATTGCCCTTGAATCCGCCGATGAAGGCGTGGCCGCCGCTGATCGTGGGCGTCGAAGTCGAGGTGTCGGCAAATTTGACCGAGCCAAGCGCCGCCACGTGCCCTTCGTCATCCACGCGGAGCTTGTGCAGCGTACCGTCTTGCTGCGATACCGCATAGACAAATCCGTCGGACTGAACGAGCGTGGAGCGAATCGAGGCGTTCGAGATCTTCAGGCTCGACACCTCACGAGAGAGGTCGGGGGTGAAGACATGGACCTCCCCCTGGTCATCGCCGATGGCGAAATAATCGCCGACCATGACGCCGCCGGCCCAATAGTAACCGGACTCATCCGTACGCATATCCCCCGCGAGGGCACCCGTGCGGATGTTGAAGCGACGCACCGAGCCCCCCACCGCGAGCTTGTCCGAAATGGAATCGAACATGGACACGTACACGTAACCATCGTGCACCGTAAGCGTGCACAAGGATTGCCCCGAGGAGGAGGCGGGAACGACCCAGAGCGTCTCGAGGGTCTTTGCGGAGACGGCCTGCAGGTACCCGCCGGACAGCGGAATCACGATGATGCCGTCCGAGTACGCGGGGCGGCAGGTGCTGTCCATGGTGGTACCCAGCTGGACCTCCCGCTCGACCTTGCCCGTCTCGCGATCAACGACCTGCAGGCGCGCAAGGCTGTGAATCGAGTTCCAAGCCTGATCCGTTGTAACCGAGGCCGTCACGATATAAATTTTGCCGTCGATAATGAGCGGATCGGAGGCGAAGAGCCTGCCGTTCGCCCCGACCTCCTCGGTCGTGAGCAGGTTTTCCGCCCACGCGAGCCGCCCATCGTCCGTCGGCGTCAGGGCATCGGTCACCGATCCATCGCCGCCATTGATGAAGCCGTTCCACTGAGCGTCGAGGTGCGGGTGCTCGGCATCGGGGCTGACGGTCACATCCACCTGGGGCACCACGGTCGCGCCCTCGTCGAGGTAGCGCAACTCGATGGTCATGCCGTCCTTGACCGGGCAGGTCGTGGCAGCGCCCTCGGGCCCCTGGCCGTACGTGCCGTTGACGAAGAACGCCCAGTAGCGATACGGCATGTTGAAGTTGCTATCGAGCGTGACATCGCCCGGCGCCGTGATGCTGATCGGGCCGGCCTCATTCACCGTATAGGTATAGCCAGCCTCGTCGAGCAGGCCCGCGAACACGTCCCAGGCAGTGGCTCCATCCTCTGCGGGAAGCGTCACTTCGGTGAGCGGGATCCAATCGCGCTGGTCGCGCGTGCCGTCACCCTTGCGCGCATCCAGACCGGTCACGCGCGCATTCACCGTCAACGTGCGACCGGGATCGGGATTCTCAGCACCAACGGTGCCCAGGATGGTAAACGTTGCGCTGACGGGCTGGTTGACGAGCTTTTGAAGCCGCGCATCACCGGGATGCGCCTTGGCGAGGGACTCGAAGGACTTATAGGTAAGTGCCGAATCGATACGGACCTCAGTGTTGTACGCCGGCTGCGTGACGAGCAGGTTCTCATGCGCGACAACGGATGCGCGCGAGGAGCGGAACAGGCGCCACTGCGCCGCGCCCATGGGGTCATACCCGGGCAGATCCACGGGCACGACGCCCGCATCGTCACGATCGGCGAAGCTGCGCGCCCACGTGATGGAGCCATCCGGCGCGGAAGAGGCGCTCTGGAATGGAGCGAGGTTCCTCTCCACTTGGTCGACCGAGGCGTTGTCGCCCAGCAGCGCCTCGGCGTAACCGGCCCTGACCTGATCCATGAAGGAGACGGCGGCATCGATCTCGGCATTCGTGACCACGGCGGGCGTGAAGGTGCCCAGCTCGCGCTTGACAGTCACGCCCTTATAGGCGAGTGAGGCGGTGATCGTCGCGGGACGGGGCTCCTCGCCCTCGAGACTGCGCGTCACGACGCCGCGATAGGTATTGATGCGGATCGCCGCGGGGTCGCTGCTCTCGTAGGAGAGCTTGTACACGCTGCCGTCGATGCCGAGCGCACGGGGCGACGGCAACTTGAGGTCGCCCGACACCGCTGCGGGATCCAGGGCGCCACCCTCCATCAGGGAGACCTCGGCCTTGGCGAGCGCGGAGGAAAGCTCGCGCT
>JAHHSP010000162.1 GCA_020025115.1 Collinsella sp.
GAAACCGCCGAGGAAGTGCATGCGGGCAACGCCGGCGAGATCGCCCTTGGCGGCATAGTCATCGGCCTTGTGGACGAACGGCGGGAGGATGAAGACCATGCCAACGTTCTTGACGATGAGGACCAGCGAAGCCACCGGGATGCCGATGGTGAGCGCGGTCTCGAGGCCGGAACCGGTCGAGATGGTGAAGGCGGTACCGAGGACGGTGCCGGAGATCATCTCGGGCGGGATGCTCGCGCCGATGGAGAACGAACCCATGAAGGCGAGCTCAAGCGTGGCGCCGAGAGTGACACCCGTGGGGATGTCACCCATGACGATGCCGGTGAACGCTCCCATCACCAGCGGGCGGGACAGGCAACTGGTACCAAGCAGGTACTCAGCGTTGCCGAGCATGGCGACGAGGCCCAACAGAATAGCTTGGACGATCATCTGTGCTCCTTTCTGCATATTACGAGGGACGGCCCCTCGCCATCCCTTGTGCACGTGGCGACTCGATATCGCGGACGCGCGTGAACATCCCCAGCCCATGCGAAGATGGGATTCATCTGTCTAGGTTGTGGGGGTGATTTGCGATGCGCCCGGACGCCCCGATGGGGTTTAAAGTGCGCGCTCCACCTTGACGGCGGAATCGTCGGGGACCATCTGGATCTCGACATCCACACCCTCGGCGACGAGGGCGCGAAGGGTCTCCTCCTCCTCGGGCGTGACGTTCATAGCCTTGGAGATCGAACGGGTCTCGGCAGTCGCCTTGGTACCGCCGAGGTTGAGGTGCTTGACCCCGCACTCACAGCAGAGTCGGGCGGCGTCGGCAATGGACTCGACCACGACGAATAGCTTGTACTTGTCGGTCACACCGCTGTTGATGGCGGTGATGGAGTCCTCGATAGTCTTGATGACGAGCTTGCAATCGGAGGGCTTCGCCAGCTTGATGGCGCTCTTGCGCAGGGCGTCGCCAGGGACGGAATCGTTGGCGACGAGGATGCAGTCAACATCCAAGGCGCTCTTCCAAGAGACGGCCACCTGGCCATGGAGCAGACGGTGATCGACGCGGAGCATCTTGATCATGCCATTTTCCTTTCATCTCAGCCGCATCGCGGCGTTACACATGGTGGAAACCGACCGTCCCGCCTCTTCGAGCGGGACATCGTACATTAAAAGTCCTCGTCCTCTTCCTCGTCGGGGGTCTCTCCGCCAATGGCGACGGTCACGCCCTCGCGGGCGGCGTCGAGCACGCGTTGGGCGGCATCGGCATCCATGCCGTCGCGAGCGGTGAGTGCGATCTCGAGCGCCATCCCCATCGTAAGACCGGAGAAGATCACAACGTTCGGAAACTCGGTGAGGCGAAAAAGAGCGTTGTGGACGCTTCCCCCCTTGATGTCGCACATGATGATGAACTGCTCGTCGGTCGCGGCGATGCGGTCGCGCAGCTCTTCGTAATAGTCGTTGGGGTTCTGGCCGAACTCGAGACTGTAGGTCTCGATACCATCGACTGCGCCACCGGCGACCATGTGCAAGGAGTCGAGCATGCCCTTGGACAGTCCCCCGTGCGTCGCGATGATGATCTGCGCCATCCTGCATTCCCCCTCATCCACATGATTTGCTTGATGCGAGTCCTATTATAGGCAGGACATTACCTGTCATATCCTGTTATATCATTCGTTCTGCAAACGGCTTGTTTCTTGCGGTGAATGGTTTTTCTTAGCCCCTGCTTGTATATAACAGGTTAGGATGACTGCGATGTGCATGCGCATATGCGGCGACGCGAGATCGCCCGCTCACGTACGCGCCGATTCGGGCGCCATCCGTCCGAGCGTCTTTAGATGCGGAAGGTGTAGCGTGTACCCACGATATGTTGTTTTCCCAGGTACATGGGCGATCCATCCGTATCGAAATATCGACCGGCCAAACAAAAGAGGGGCTCTCCCGCAGGCACATCCAAATAGGGCGCCATGTCGGCCGGGGCCTTCTCGATATCGAGGGCACAGGGCTCGTTGAGCGTCGGCTCACCGTGCCCGTTCGATACGATGATGTCGTACAGCGATGTGTCCTCGTAATCGACATCGAGGAGAAACCCATACGTTCCAACCGGGAAATAGTTCTCCTCGATCATGATGGGCGTACGGTCCGCCGTGCGGATACGCACCAAACGCAGCAAGCGTCCCTCGGGCCCAAAGCCGAAGAAATCACGCTCCTCCTCGAGTCCCTCGACCTCCTCGAGGGAGACGAGATGCGCGCCGGCACTCTGGGAGTTGCTCGCACATGCCTCGGTGAAGCTCTGGACATCGTTGTTCTGGGTGAACTTGGCACGAATCTTTGCCGGACGGCGCATACCCGGGATGCGCTCGCTCACATATGTCCCCTTACCCGGGCACTTCACGAGATAACCGTCATCGGCGAGCTCCTGCAGAGCGCGGCGGATGGTGATGCGGCTCACGCCGTACAGGCCGTTGAGCTTGTCCTCGGATGGGATGCGCTCGCCCGGGGCGAACGATCCGTCCTCTATCTGATTCTTGAGCAGTTCGCGCAGCTGAGCGTACAGGGGCGTCGACGAACCCTCGTCGAGTGTGTGCGTCATCGCCGACCGCCTCCTGTATTG
>JAHHSP010000163.1 GCA_020025115.1 Collinsella sp.
CGCGACCTCCTCGCGATCGCCGGTGAGCATGATGCAGCGCTTCACGCCCACGGCGTGAAGGTCGGCTATGGCATGGGCGGCATCGTCTTTCACGGTGTCTGCGATGACGATGTGGCCGGCGTATGTGCCGTCGATCGCGACGTGCAGGACCGTGCCGACCGGCTTGTCAGACGGATAGTCGATGCCGTGCGCCAGCATCAGCTTGTCATTTCCCACCAAGACGCCATGGCCGTCGATGTCCGCCACCACTCCGCGCCCCGACTCCTCGATGGCGTTTTCGACGCGGGTTTGGACGATGGCTCGATCGCCGTGCCCGTTGCGCGCATGCGCCTCGTCGCCCGAGTTCAGGTAGGCCTCCTTCACCGAGATCGCGATGGGATGGTCTGAGAACGCCTCGGCGTGCGCTGCCGTGGCGAGCAGCTGATCGGCCTCAACCCCGTTTTGCGGGTGGACCCCGACGACTGCGAAGGTGCCCGAGGTGAGGGTGCCCGTCTTGTCGAAGACCACGGTGCCGACTGCGGCCAGAGTCTCGAGGTAATTTGAGCCCTTCACCAGGATGCCCAGTCGGCTGGCCCCGCCGATTCCGCCGAAGAACGACAGCGGGACGGAGATGACAAGCGCGCAGGGGCAGCTCACCACAAGAAACGTGAGGCCGCGTAAGATCCAGTCAGCCCAGGACCCCATGGAGAGCAGCGGGGGAGCGATGGCGATGACGAGCGCCGAGAGGGTTACCACGGGCGTGTAGACCCGTGCGAAGCGCGTGATGAAGCTCTCGGTCCGCGCCTTCTTTTCGCTGGCGTTCTCCACGAGCTCGAGGATTCGGCTGACGGTTGATGCACCGAATGCCTTGGTGGTGCGCACGCGCAGGACGCCGGACATGTTGATGCATCCGGAGATGACCTCGCCGCCGATTTCGACATGGCGCGGGACGGACTCGCCGGTGAGGGCCGCCGTATCGAGTTGTGAGGCTCCATCGACCACGACACCGTCGATGGGCACGCGCTCCCCGGGCTTGATCACGATGACGTCGCCAGGTTGGACCTCGTCGGGGTCGACCTGGACGAGCGCACCGTCACGCTCGATGTTCGCGTAGTCGGGCGCGATGTCCATCATCGCCGCGATCGATTTGCGGCTCTTGCCCACGGCATAGCTCTGGAACAGCTCTCCCACCTGATAGAAGAGCATGACCGCGGCACCCTCAGCCATATGCGGTTCCGCTTCGGGGAAGAAGACCATGCCAAATGCGCCGATGGTGGCCACGGCCATGAGGAAGCTCTCATCGAACGCCTCGCCGCGGCGAATATTGCGCCACGCTTTGAGCAAGACGTCGTGGCCGGCGATGAGGTAGGGGATGAGGTAGAGCGTGAAGCTCGCGTACAGCGCACCGGGTTCGCCGAAGACGCGCTCGAGCGTTCCGGTCTCGTCGAGCGCCGCGATGGCGAAGAAGAGCGCGAGAGCGACAAGGATGCGCTTCAGCCACTTCCGTTGCTTTTTGTTCATGAGTGGTCCAATCGATGGGTCGCGCCGGTTGTCGGTGCGTCGTGGGCGTTTGTATGGGCTGGGCGAGCGGTGGGCCGCGTTCGATTTAGAGCAGGATTTCGCAGTCGGGCTCGATCTCGGCGGTGAGCTTTACCACGGCATCGAGCACGGAGTCGAAACCCTCATCGTCCGCCTCGAGGGTGAGTTTTTGGGTGAGGAAGTTGACCTTGGCGTTCCGGACGCCGTCGAGCTTCTTGATGGCGTCCTCGAGCTTGCCGGCGCAGACGGCGCAGTCGATCTCGTCGAGCTTGAAAACCTTACGCATGATGGGCTTCTTTCGGTTGGGTTGGAAAACGATCGGGGCGTTTGGATGAGCGGCTACTCGCAGATGTGGGTGAGACCCTGGTCCAGAATGGTGAGAACGTGGTCATCGGCGAGTGAGTAGTGGATGTTGCGACCGTCGCGTCGGAACTTGACCAGATGCGCCTGCTTGAGAATGCGCAACTGGTGGGAAACCGCCGACTGCGAGGCTCCGAGGGCGTCTGCGATCTCGTTGACGCTTTTCTCATCGTCCATGAGTGCGTAGAGGATCTTGATGCGCGTCGTGTCGCTGAAGACCTTGAAAAGATCGGCGAGGTCGTAGAGCAGCTCCTCTTCGGGCAGGGACTCCGTGGCGTCGTTCAGAGCTCTCGTTAGCGTGTCGGCGCTCAGATCGCACTGGTTGCCGTGAATATCCATAGCACCTCCTTTCATATGAACACATGCTCATATATCTAGTTGTAATTATATGAACGTATGCTCATATGTCAAGATGCTTCTGCTTGTATTTAAGAAAGGGTGTTTGACGTTATCACGCGGGGCTGCCACTGTTTGTGCGGGATTTGGGCAGCTGGGCCTAAGCGCCGCCCGCCTGCTCGGTGCCGCCATCGGAAGGCGGGATGCAAGTCGATTTGTAGTCGCTTGGGTACATGTCGGGTTTCTGGGAGGCGAGGATTGCCCGGGGTGTCGAGTGTCACGCAAAAACGCTCCCCGGGGAGGGGGAGCGTTTCATGGAGCCCGTTTTGGGAAATTGTCAGGCGTGCACTGGATTACGAAGAAGACGCGGCGTCG
>JAHHSP010000164.1 GCA_020025115.1 Collinsella sp.
CCCATCCGCCTCGGCGACGCCACTGGAAACCGACCCGTGCGCGGACTCGAGTTGGACCAGCTCGTCGTCGAAGAACTCGTCGAAATCGTCCGACATTTAGGAACGCTCCTCGAGCGCGAGATGGGCGCTCACGAGCTTGACGGCCAGCACGAGCACCTCGAGCGCGGTGGAGAGGTCCTCGACACTGGGATAGCTCGGGGCGATGCGTATGTTGGTGTCGCGCGGATCCTCGCCATAGGGCCAGGTGGCACCGGCCGGAGTGAGGGTGACGCCCATCTCGCGGCACAGGACGCCCACGCGCTTGGCGGAGCCCTCGGGGCCGTCGAAGCTCACAAAGTAGCCGCCGCGCGGATGCGTCCAGGTGGCACAACCGGTGCCGTCCAGGCCCTCGTGCAGCTTGGTGTCGACGCACTCGAATCGCGGACGCAAGAACTCGGCATGGCGGCGCATATGGGCTCGCACGGCATCCAGATCGGGCAGGAAGCGCACATGGCGCAGCTGGTTGAGCTTGTCGGCACTGATGAGGCCGGCTTTCAGATGATGCGCGATCTCCTTGATGACCGCAGGCGAGGCGGCGACAAAGCCCACGCCCGCACCGGGGAAGGTGATCTGGGAGGTGGAGACGAAGGCGATCACGCGATCCTCATTGCCGGACTCGCGTGCGGCGTCGAAGACGTTGAGGAGCTCGTCGCCCTCGTCATAAAGATCGTGCACGCAGTAGGCGTTATCCCAAAAGATGCGGAAGTCGGGGGCGGCCGTCCTCATCGAGGTGAGACGACGGACCGTCTCATCAGAATAGGTATCGCCCGTGGGATTGGAGTACTTGGGGACGCACCAGATGCCCTTAATGCCCTCATCGGCGGCGACAAGCCGCTCGACCTCGTCCATATCCGGGCCGTTCTCGGTCATGCGCACGGGAATGTTCTCGATGCCCAGGTCATCGGTGATGCCAAAATGGCGATCGTAACCGGGCGCGGGGCAGAGGAACTTGACGCGCGAGCCGTCGTGAGCGGCGGAGAACTCGGACCACGGAGCATGGCCGCAGGTGCCCTTGAGCCAGCACATGGCGACGGAATCATGCTCGATCAGCAGGCTGGAGCTGCCGAGTACCAGCGTCTGGGACGGGTCGACGCCCAAAAATTCGCCGGCAAGCGCTCGGGCGGAGGGAATTCCCTCGAAACAACCGTAGTTGCTGCAGTCAACGCCACCGTCGGTCAGGTCGGAATCGGCACGGAGCAGGTCGAGCATGGGGCGGGAGATGGCCACCTGCTCGGGGGACGGCTTGCCGCGGGCCATATCGAGCTTGAGCCCACGCGCCTTGACCTCGGCGACACGGGCCTCGAGATCATCGATGGCGGCGGCCAGCTCGGCGTCGTTCATCGTTTGATACATCGTCTGCATGACGGTTCCCTTTCTCATCGCGAAACGAGAGGGGCATCACCGCGACGACCCCGCTACGCTGCATCGCTTCGCACCGAAACAGTATACGTGGTTTACCAGGACCCATTCCATAGCCGCACAGAATGTGTAGAGTCTCGCGTTCGCCTCAAATGGGGTGGATGCAAATTTGGGGCGTCCTCGATGCCGGGACGGGCGCGTGCTCGACGCAACGACCGACGCGCCGCATTTGGGCAAGGCCCCAACTTACACCCATCCCATTTGAGCCGCCACCCGATGTGCTCCACAATTCCACGACAGGGCTGCCACAGAAGCACCATGGTGAACGGTCGATTTCTTAAGGTATGCGTAAGGCACGACGGGGCCTTCCCGGGTCAATCTTCCCATTTATGGCCTTTGACCTTGTATTTCATCGCTCAGGCAAAGTCTCGTAAGACTTTCTTATGCGGATAAGACGAGCCGCACTGGCAATAATGAAGGCAGCACCGGAGGGCCAGCAGCGAGGCCCGACGGCGCCCGTACCGGGGGATGACGAGGAGGCCCGAGCATGCCGTCGTTTTACGATGTCCAGCGCGTCCGGACCCCCCGGCCGCAACTCAGCTGTGCGAACCATTTCTCCTTCCCCCCGACACAGAGAAAGGGCCCCCCCGCACCCACCACCCGCGCACGGTCGAGCAACCAGCGAGTCAACCTTCTTCGCTCGTACAACGACCTACTCGACGCCCTCTACGTGCCGCAATCACAGCAGTCCATGGCATAATCGCAGCACCAACAAGCAGACTCGGCGAAAGGGCCTCCGCAAGGAGGCCCTTTCCATGCCGCGATTCACCGCAGCCGATTTGACTGCCCCCCCCGAGACAGGCGCCCACCCGCGGAACTGCGCGGGCGGGCACCCGGATACACGAGGGACGTTTGCGCCCATCCCCAATTAAGACGTTACATGAGCTTGGTTTCCTCGAGCTTTTCGATGATCCAGCGGTTGGCGCGAATCACCGGGCGCCGAAACACCAGGCCCAGGGCGAAAGACGGAATGAGGTACAGCGCAAGTGAGCCGAGCTCGATCCAGAACTCCATGCCGTACGCCCCCGCCATGGCGGCGTGCATGGCGTTGATGGCGTGCGTAAACGGAAGGAACGGGTA
>JAHHSP010000165.1 GCA_020025115.1 Collinsella sp.
CATGATGCCGATGCCGCCGACGAGCAGGGAGATTCCCGCCACGCAGCCCATGATCAACTGGAAGGACATCATAAAGGTGTCGAGCTGGTCGATGGATGATTTCATAGAGTAGACCCAGATCATGTCCTCACGGCTCTCGTCGGGTATGCTCTTGATCTTTGCGAGCTGCTCGATGGTTTGCTCTTGCACGGACTCGATGTCCGCGCCTTCACGGGCAAGGCCCACGACGCTTGCCAGATAATCCCATCCATCGCTGAGGTACTGGCTCACCGTATCGGCGGGAAGGTAGACGTTGCAGTAGTCAGTTCCGGTCATGCCGTCGTCGAGCACGCCGATGACGGTATAGCTCTTGCCTCGCAGTTGAATGGACTTGCCGATGGCATCGGCACCCGGGCTTCCGAAAAACGCCTCGATACCGTTGCGGCCTATGAGCGCCATGCGAGAACGTGCCTCGGCCTCCGCCGCGGTGTAGATACGGCCCTCGGCGAGCTTGGCGGCGGCCCCCGTCATCTCCAGGAACGAGGGGTTTGCGCCGATGATGCCGCAATTGATCGTTTTGTCTCCCACGCGAACCTCGGCATAGCTGCCGCGCGTGCCCTCGATGGCCTCATAATCGGGTATGAGTCGCGCCAGATCCTCGACGTCGTCCTCGGTGAGGGACTCGCCGCAGTTGATGTGGACGATGCGCGCCGCATTGAGGCCCATGCCGCTGATGAGGCCGTTGCGCACGCCGCCTATGAGCGATGTCATGGCAATGACGGCGGCGATGCCGATCACGATTCCAAGGATGGTGAGGAGGCTGCGGCCTTTATTTGCCTCGAGGGACCTGAGCGCCTCGCGGCAGAGGTCTGCGAAGCTCATAGAGCACCTCCCGGTGTCGTGGTCGTCGATGGGGCGGGGTCGATCGCGGGGTGGGCGGTCGGGTTGGTGTTGACGGTGCCGTCTGCGGTTGCAGTGGGAACATAGGCGCCCTCGTACACGCGACCGTCGCGAATCTGGACCGCACGGTCCGCCTCGGCGGCGACGCTCGCGTCGTGCGTGATGAGCACGATGGTCTTGCCGGAGCGTTTAAGGGCGTGGAAGGTGTCCATGACCTGGCGTCCCGTCACGGAGTCGAGATTTCCGGTGGGTTCGTCCGCCAAGATGATGGCGGGATCGTTCACGAGGGCGCGCGCGATGGCGACGCGCTGCATCTGTCCTCCCGAGAGTTCGTTCGTGCGATGGTCGTAATGGTCGACGGGAAGGCCCACCGAGCGCAGGGCGTGGACGGCGCGCTTCTCGCGCTCGCGGCGCGGTACATCGGTGTAGGCGAGGGGCAGCGTGACGTTGTCGAGCACGCTCATGCGCGGAAGCAGGTTGAAGCTCTGGAAGACGAAGCCGATGCGCAGCGCGCGGACCTCGGCCAGCTCGTCATCGGTGAGTTCCGCCACATTCAGGCCCTCGAGCAGATAGGTGCCGGACGTGGGGGTGTCCAGGCATCCGAGTATGTTCATGAGCGTGGATTTGCCGGAGCCCGAGGGGCCGGTGATGGCCACGAATTCACCGGGGTTCACGCTGAGGGATACGTCATGGAGGATATGCGCCAGACCGGCCTCGCTCTCGAAGATGCGGTGGATGTGGCGGATGTCGATTACCGGGCGGGCATGTGTGCCGACTGCGGGCGACATGAGGGGCGCGGGACCGCCGGCCGCATCGGCCGTCATGGGTGCGCCGCGTGAGATCGTTGGTAGATTCGGCGTCATGAGCGCACCTCCATGCCACCGCCGGTTGCGCCGCCGTCCGCCATCTCGTCCCCCGACATGGTCCCGCCCGCGATCACGAGCACGTCGCTGTCGGAGAGGGGGGATTCGGGCATGTCGGGATTTTGGTCCGCTGGCGCGTCGCCGGGCTTGCCGATCACCGCGCGGTCATCGTTTTTGGCAACGACTTTCACGTCCAGGCGTTCTGCGGCATGCGTCTCCGGGTCAGTCTCGAGATTCACGTAGTAGGTCTCACCGTCATCGGTGAGCAGGGCGGTCATGGGCACCATGACCACGTTCTCGAGTCTTTGCGTGGTGAGGGATACCTCGGCCGTCATGCCGGGCTTGAGGCGCGGGTCGGGCGCGTCGATCATGATGTCGACGGCGAAGGTGGGGGAGCCGCCCATGCCGTCGTAGGACGCCTGGGCGCCGTTTCCACTCGCGATGGAGGCGATTCCCGTCACGCGACCGGACATGGAGAGGTCGGGGAAGGCGGGGCAGGAGATGGTCGCGGTCTGGTCGACGGCCACGCTCGCGATGGCCTCTTCCTCGACCTGGATGGTGACCTTCATCTTGGAGAGGTCGGCGATCTGCATGAGCGGGCCGTTCGCGCCCGCACCGCCCAGGCTGTCGTTGAGGTCCGCGCCAACCTGCGCGTTCATGGCCACGATGGAACCCGAGGCGGGTGCCTTCACCGTGCGCAGGGCTGCCTTCGCCGCGGCGTCGTTGTATGCGGCCTGCGCGGATTCGACGGCGACCTGGGCGGCGTTCACCGCCTGC
>JAHHSP010000166.1 GCA_020025115.1 Collinsella sp.
TCTGGGGAGTTAGCTCAGTTTGGTTAGAGCGCCGGCCTGTCACGTCGGAGGTCGCGGGTTCGAGCCCCGTACTTCCCGCCATCGCAATTAAAGCCTCGTCTTTTGACGAGGCTTTTTGCGTTATATATGTAGCTAAAAGTACATGAGTCCTCAAATGAACGTTTTTCGTCAAACATTGTATAGTAGCTGAACAGTTTTGATATAAATTGATGGGGGGGGGGGTCTTCTTAGACCCAAATAGATATTTTATCTACCCGCTGTGACCTGCGGCCAAATGATGTAAAGCCCAGCAAGGAGTTTATTGAGATGGATATCTCCCGCAAAACCGATTATGCCCTCCGAATGCTGGCAATGCTTGCAGAAGGTAACGAGAGCCTTCTGTCGGTCCGCACCGCCGCCGAGGCGGTGGACGTCCCGTATTCCTTCGCCCGTTCGATCCAGCACGGCCTGGTGCAAGCCGGTATCGTGGAGAGCCTGCGCGGTGTGCGCGGCGGCATGCGCCTGCGCCTCGAGCCGTCTGAGATTACCATCCGCCAGATTGTCGAGGCCGTGCAGGGCCCGCTCGTCATGAACGACTGCACCGCCGAGGAGGGCATGTGCCCGCGCATGGAGGGATGCTGCTATCACCCCATCTGGGTCGGCGCTCAGGAGCTGCTGCGCGACTACCTCGATTCCGTTACGCTTGACGATATCGTCAATCACCGTCAATATCCCGCTGTTGACGTTAAGTTCACCGATCGCGGTCGCTTTGCCGAGTACGCGACGTGTGGGAAGGTGCACGGCAAATAGGCTGTTCGCCCATAAGGAGCACGCATGGACATGAACCCCTTCCGTACGCTTGTGAGGACGGAAGGGGTTCGTCTGTATCGCGACCTTCCGTGGCGCCGCACGTGTGACCCGTACGAGATATGGCTGTCCGAGGTCATGTTGCAGCAGACGCAGGTCGCCCGCGTGGAGACTCGTTGGGCCGAATGGCTGGACCGGTTCCCGAGCGTGTTCGCCCTTGCCGAGGCCGGTACCGCCGAGGTGTTGGCGGCATGGCAGGGCATGGGTTACAACCGTCGCGCGCTGTCGCTCAAGGCGGCGGCCGAGCAAATCGCGTTCGAGTACGATGGCGTTTTTCCCACCGAGGTGAGGGATCTCGTCGCCCTGCCGGGCATCGGGCCCGCGACGGCGCAGGGGATTCGGGCGTTCGCCTTCGATCTGCCCGGTGTGTACCTCGAGACGAACGTGCGGACCGTGGTGTTGCACCATCTCTTCCCCGACGTGCCGTCCGTGCCCGACAAGGAGCTCGTTCCCATCGTCGAGGCGACGTGTCCGGCAGGGCTGGATCTGCTCGAGGTCTCGAACGGCGCCGGGGAGGGGTCCCCGGGTGCATATGCCGCGCCGCAGGACGAAGATGACACGCCCCGTGCTTGGTATTACGCGATGCTCGACTATGGTGCGTACCTCAAAAAGACCGTCCCCAACCCCTCTCGTCGGGCGAAGGCCTATGCTCGACAGTCGAAGTTCGAGGGCTCGCGTCGCCAAAAGCGCGCCGAGATCGTGCGGATGCTTCTCGCGGCGGGCGCAATCGGGGAGGGGATGGATGCCCCTTCCGTCTGCTCGGCGCTCAGCGCCTCCGAGCGCGATGCGGGTCGTGCTCCGGCGGAGCGCGCGCTGGTCGAGTCCATTCTCGCGGATCTGGGACGCGAGGGTTTCTGCCGCGAAAATGAAGGAGTTTGGCGCATCGCCTGATTGGGGCATCGTGGAATTGGGGTACAACTACCTCAGTGAGACGGTTTCTTGACAGGGGCCGACTTGTCATCGGGTCGCGGATGTGGTGCAGCCGCGGCACCGTTTCCATGTTGCACCACCGAGGGAGGAAATCATGGATTTCGAGCAGTCGCAGACCAAGAAGAACCTCGAGATCGCATTCGCCGGCGAGTCTCAGGCACATACCAAGTATCGTTACTACTCCTCCAAGGCAAAGAAGGAGGGCTTCGTTCAGATCTCCAACATCTTCATGGAGACCGCCCTGAACGAGTCCGAGCATGCCAAGCTGTGGTTCAAGGAGCTGCACGGCGGCGAGGTCCCGAGCACGCTCGAGAACCTGCGCGACGCGGCGGCTGGTGAGAACTACGAGTGGACCACCATGTACGACGAGTTCGCCAAGACCGCCGAGGAAGAGGGCTTCACGGCCATCGCCGCCAAGTTCCGTGGCGTCGGCGCCGTTGAAAAGGCCCATGAGGAGCGCTACAACAAGCTGGCCGAGCGAGTTGAGAAGGGCGAGGTCTTTAACCGCGAGGGCGTGAAGGTCTGGAAGTGCCTGAACTGCGGGCATCTGCATGTCGGTCCGACCGCGCCGGCGATGTGCCCCGTGTGCGCCCATCCGCAGGCATATTTCGAGGAGCAGGTCGTCAACTACTAGGATCGCCCTCGCCGCGCATATCGTGAGTGAGGAGGGCCCCCGTGATCGGATGATCGCGGGGGCTTGGCGACACTCCCCATGGCGAGGCCGCAGAGACGAT
>JAHHSP010000167.1 GCA_020025115.1 Collinsella sp.
TTTGCGCCTCCATAATGGCGTTCATTTCACGCGTGAACACCGGGACGAACCGAAGGGCCGTGGTGAACGTGAACGCGTAGCGATAGGGAACATGGAGGATCTCCACGCAGGCGTTGGCCAAGTCGGTGAGTTTCGTCACGCTGAGCATGAGCACGAGGGGCAGAGCCACGCCGATCAGGCGCAGGCATGCTCGCAGACCGCCGACCACGCCGTCGACGGTCGCGAACGCGACGATGTGCTCACCCGTGGGCGTGAGCGCGACTTGCAAGGCGAACATGACGGCCACGATGGGCGACAGCGCCTTGAGCAGGCTTGTCAGGCGTCTCGCCACACCGGCATGGGCACCGATCCCCATGGTGAGCGCGACAAGGAGCAAGATGGCGAAGGGGCTTTGCGCGAGAAAGGTCGCGGTGATGATCGCGGCCGCGATCGCGAGTTTCGTCACGGGATTGAGGCGGTGCAGCAGGCTGTCCCCCGGGGTGTAATCGATGACATCAAACATGGGCCTTCAGCTCCTTAACAAGGGCGACGAGGTCGCTGACTTCGGTGACGCGGGCAAACGAGGGGTGGAGGCGGGCTGCCAGGCGCTTGCCGAGTGCGGGAACGCACGGTGCCGCGATGTGCGCATGTGCGAGCAGTGCGTCGTTTGCGAACACCTCGCGGGAGGGGCCGACTTCGACCAGCTTTCCCTCCGTCATGACGGCGAGCGTGTCCGCGAAATCGCTCACGACCTCCATGTCGTGGCAGACCATGACGACGGCGGCGCCGGCGAGGGCGCGTTGGCGCACCGTCTCCATGACCGTCATGCATTCGCGGTAGTCCAGGCCGCTCGTGGGTTCATCAAGAATGATGAGCTCGGGTTCGAGCGCCACGACGCTTGCGAGCGCGACCATCTGGCGCTGGCCGCGGGAGAGGTTGAAGGGTGAGGCCTCCTCGGGCAGGCCGAAGGCGGCCGCGATCTCGCGGGCCCTCTCGCGTGATGGCTCGGCCGGCGCGCCTTGGAGCTCGAGGCCAAAGGCGATCTCTTCGATGACCGTATTTTTGCATAGCTGACGGTCTGGATTTTGGAAGAGGGTCGCGGCGTGCGCTGCGAGCGTGCTCACCGGCGTCGCGCGGGTGTCGAGTCCTGCGATGCGCACGTGGCCGGCGCTTGGTTTGAGCAGGCCGTTCAGCAGTTTGGTGAGGGTCGTCTTGCCTGCGCCGTTCTGGCCGACGATGGCGAGGATCTCACCGGAGCGCACGGTGAGGTCGATGCCCTCTATGCTCGCCTGCCCCGCTCCGTAGGAATACGCCGCCCCAAGGACGTCGACGATGATCGGCCTCTCGTCGACCGCGCCGTGCGCATCCGATTGACCTTCCGCGGCGCATGCCGCTGTGGATGGATGCCCGGACGGTCCGGGCGCGAGGATGCCCGCGACGAGGGACTCGGCTTCGTCGAGCGTGAGCGCGGGGGAGACGTTCGACGTGAGCTCGGCTTCGGCGATGCTGTTGGAGATGCGGATGGTCCTCGGGGTGTCGACGCCGATTGCTCGCAGGGTCTCCCCGCAGGCGAATACATCGCCCGGTGCGCCGTCGAGTGCGATGCGGCCTTGGTCGATCACGACGATACGGTCGCAATACTCGGCGAGCAGTGCGACCATCTGCTCGATGAGGATGATGGTCATCCCCGTCAGCTCTTTTGCGCGGCGGAGCACCTCGAACACGCCGCGCGCGCTCGCGGGGTCGAGCGCGGAGGTGGGTTCGTCCATGACGATGACGCGGGGCGCCAGGGCGAGGATGGCGCTGATGGCGACCTTTTGCTTCTGCCCGCCGGAGAGAGTTGCGATCTCGCGGTGGCGCAGATCGGCGATGCCCACGGCGTCGAGGGCGGATGCGATGCGCCCTTCGATTTCGCCATGGTCGACGCCGAAGTTCTCGAGGCCGAACAAAAGCTCGTCCTCGACTACGGAGGCGACCATTTGCGCGTCCATGTCCTGGAGGACCGAGCCGACGACCTTGGCTATATCGGTGAGGGACGCCTCGCAAGTGTCGAATCCCGCCACGCGCGTGGAGCCGAACAGGCGGCCTCGGTAGTGGTGGGGGATGGCGCCGGTGATGGCGCTCGCCAGTGTTGATTTCCCGGCGCCCGAGGGGCCGATCAGGCCGACGAAGGTTCCCTCCTCGATGGCGAGGTCGATGTCCTTGAGGGCATAGGCGCCGCCCGCGGCAGTGCCGTAGGAAAACGAGACTCGGTCCATCTCGATAATCGCGCTCATGGGGCTCCTTTCTCGGTGCGCGGCGTCTGCCGACGACGCGCGGGGCAGATGGGGTTGCGTCACTCGTTCAGCCCGAGTGATTGTTCGACGGGTCGATGGAGCGCGCCGACGAGCATCGCATTGAAGACCGCCGTGGCCGCCACGACCGGGGTCATCACGGCGGCCAGCTCGCCGGCAAATCCCATGAGCGCCATCTTGATCACCATGAAGAC
>JAHHSP010000168.1 GCA_020025115.1 Collinsella sp.
GCGATAATGTGGGATTACTTCGGACAATGATCGGTGCGGCGCGACGCGGCGCCGCACCGCCCCGCACCGCCCCATTCACCACGAAACTCGGAAGAAGGACGCACATGACCGCACACCTCACTCCCGCCGACCGCCCCTCCTGGCCGCGTCGCGCCGTCGTCACCGCCGGCATGCCCTACGGCAACAAGGGCCTGCACTTCGGCCATGTGGGAGGCGTCTTCGTACCGGCGGACTTCTATGCGCGCTTCCTGCGCGACCGCCTGGGCCGCGAGAACGTGATCTTCGTCTCCGGAACCGACTGCTACGGCTCTCCCATCATGGAGGGCTTCCGCAAGCGCCGTGAGGCCGACGGCCACGCCGAGAGCATCTCCGATTACGTGCGCGAGAACCACGACAGCCAGGAGGCCGACCTCGCCAGCTTCGGGGTGTCCTGCGACCTGTACGCCGGCAGCGCGCTCGAGCCCGCCGTGCATATCCACGAGCGCATGACCGCCGAGGTCATCGAGCGCCTGCACGAGCAGGGCAAGCTCACCAAGCTCACCACCAAGCAGTTCTACGATCCCAAGGCCGGCCAGTTCCTGAACGGCCGCCAGGTCCTCGGTCGCTGCCCCATCCAGGGCTGCAAGTCCGAGAAGGCCTACGCCGACGAATGCGACCTCGGCCACCAGTTCGAGCCCGAGGAGCTCATCGCCCCCAAGAGCGCGCTCACCGGCGAGACGCCCGAGCTCGTGCCGGTGGACAACCTGTATTTCGACCTGCCCTCCTACACCGAGTACATGCGGGAGCACACCGAGCGCCTGGCCGCCGACCCCACCGTTCGCTCCGTGGTGTCCAAGACCATGCAGGAGTGGCTCGACGCGCCGCGCCTGTTCATCCAGGTGAAGTTCCGCGATGAATTCGAGACCGTCCGCGGCGAGCTGCCCGCACACGAGGTCATCGAGGCCGAGGGCGACAAGGGCTCCTTCACGGTGGTCTTCCCCACCTGGCGCGAGCGCGACGAGGCCCACGAGGTCCTCAACCGGGCCGGCGTGCGCTTCCGCTCCGGCAAGGCGCTCGTGCCGTTCCGCATCTCCGGCAACGTCGAGTGGGGCGTGCCCCTGCCCGAGGTCGAGGGCTGCCGCGACCTGACGGCCTGGGTCTGGCCCGAGAGCCTGTGGGCGCCCATCAGCTTCACCCGCGCCGTGCTCGCGCGCGATGCCGCCAAGCTCGAGGCCGCGGGCACGCCGGCATCCGAGCTCGCCGAGTGCGCCGTAACGGACGCCGAGCTCGTGGACGATGCCCCGGCGATGATCATGGACGAGCCCGATTACACGCACGCCAGCCTCGACTGGCGCGACTGGTGGGCCAGCGAGGATGCCCGCGCCTATCAATTCATCGGCCAGGACAACATCTACTTCTACTGCATCGCGCAGTCCGGCATGTGGGAGGCGCTCGACTGGAACATGCGACAGTCCTGCGTGGCCGCCAACTACCACATCCTGTACATGGGCAAGAAGGCGAGCTCGAGCTCCCAGGCGCCCCCGCCGCTGGCACATGAGCTGCTCTAGCACTACACCCCCGAGCAGTTGCGCGCCCACTGGCTGTCGCTCGGCCTGGGCGAGAAACCCGTCAGCTTCTCGCCGAAGGCCTTCGACCTACGCGCCACCGGCAAGGACAAGGACGGCAACCCCATCCTCGCCCGCGATGACAAGCGCGTGATCGATCCCGCCCTCAAGGAGGGCGCGCTGCTCACCGGCGTCTTCAACCGCCTGGCTCGCTCGGCCTTCTACGGCGCCGCCGTCAAGGAGGGCGACGAGGCCTCCTACCGCACCGGATGCATCCCCGCGGGCGAGCCTTCCGAGGCCGCGCGCAACGCAGCCGAACAGGCCGCGATCGCGTTCGAGCAGGCCATGCACGCCTTCGAGCTTCACCACGCCCTCGGCGTGTGCGATGAGTTCCTGCGCGCTGCCAACAAACGCTGGAGCGACGCCTCCAAGGCCGCGAAGAACGGCGGGGACGACGCCGCCATGAACCAGGCGCTCATCGACGCGTTCCACGAGCTGCGCGTGGCCACCGTCCTCATGCACGGCGTCGTGCCCACGGGCTGTGAGCTGATCTGCGAGCATTTCGCCATCGACCCCGTCGTCTTCTTCTCCTGGGACAACATCTTCAAGACGAACGACGAGCTCGTCGCCGAATTGGGCGAGCAGCCGGGCGCGCATGCCATCAAGGTGCTGCCGCCGCGCTTCGATTTCTTCGCGAAGCACCCGTCGCAGTTCTAACAGACCGACCGTAAGGAGCTGCGGCGACAGGGGGCGCAGCTCCCGAAGGCGCATTCCCGTCAATGCACAGGGGTCTCCCCCCGACGGCTGAAGACGTTGAATGCACCCCGCTCGCCGCGCCATGCCGGCAAAACCGAACAGCTTCGCAGAAATAAACAGCATGGGCAAAGGGACCA
>JAHHSP010000169.1 GCA_020025115.1 Collinsella sp.
GCGATTGATGCCCCCGCGAGCCGCTGGGGCTTGCGTTTCATCTTATTGGCGGTCTTCGATGTGATGGTCATCTCAACCTTCCGATCGTATGCGCGGCGTTCTGCCGTAAGCCAACAAAACGTCTCGGGCTCGGCGTGCGTACTCAGGCGGAAGGGGACGCAGACGTGCTGCGTTCGTTCCACTCGCATCGACGCATGTGGAACCAGTGACGATACCTACCGTATCACTCGACCATCACAAAATGGACAAGAATGCGGCAATCGGTATAAAACGCCCCATGGGTGAAACAATCTCATTTTAGCTTGACATACTGGGATTTTTAGTAAATACCGCGTAAGCAAGGGGTTTGATAAGCGACCTACTGTAAAGCGCTGTTCTGGAGTGCATGCGCGGTGCGTAAGAGCGAGAAATAATGGGTAAGATGGAAATTTGTCCGTTGTTGTGCTATGCGTCAGGTGGTCTCATATGGATGCTAAGGTAAATACCCCTGAATCGCGTGTGGATACGTTGCGCGTTCTTCTTGTCGGGGGCTCGCCGGAGGTCTGCGACGCCGTGTTTCTCAAGAGCCTTTCTGCCGAATGCGACCTGATCGTGGCGGTCGATCGGGGGCTCGATGCGGTGTTGGGGGCCGGGCTGCCATGCGATCTGTTTTGCGGCGACGCGGATTCCGTGGGCGCTCGCGGCCTGTCCGCGGTTCGTCGTTGCGAGGAGCGCAGGCCCTCCGAAGTCTCGGCTGTCGAACGCTACGACCCCTACAAGGACTTCACCGACCTGGCGCTCGCCCTTCGCGCGATCAGCTCACGATGGGGGAGTGTCGAGCTGGTGTGCACGTGTTTGGCGGGAGGACGTCCCGATCACGCCCTCGCGGCGCTCGGCTGCCTTTTGAGATGGGAGGGCCCGGTTCGCCTTGAGGAGGAGGGGTTTTCCGGGCGTCTGCTCAAAGCGGGCATGTCATGGGGCATGACGGGCCGAGAGGGGTCGACGTTCTCGTTCGTATGCCTGAGCCCTTCCGGGGTCGTCTCGGAGCGGGGTATGGAATGGGAGCTCGATCACAGGCATGTCGAGTTGCTGAGCGATCTGGGCATATCGAATATCGTCACGGCTGATGCCGAGGTGGTCTGCCACCAAGGAGCCATTGCGGCGTATCTCATTCGGTGACGCGCGCCCGACGCTTTGAAAAGCGAACGGCCCCGGAGATCGTCGATCTCCGGGGCCGTTGTCATGAACGCGTCCGTGCGAGGATCGCAGGGCTGTTAGCCCATGCAGTCCACGACGTCGATCCAGCTCATGAGGAACTCGTCGTTGACGTCGGTGCGCTTGCGCGAGAGTTCGGCGGCGGCGACGATGGACATCCATTGGCGGACGACTTGCATCGGGATGTCGGCGCGGTCGCAGTACAGCTCAAGGTAGGCGTCGGCCTGCTGCTTGTCGTTGAGGGCGAACAGCAGGTAGGTCATGGCGGCGTCGGCGGCAGGGGATCCCTGAGTCGCATGGGCCCAGTCGCAGACGTAGAGCTGGCCGTCCTCGGCCACGATGACATTGCTCGGGTTGAAGTCGCCGTGGCAGATCTGGAACTCCTTCTTCATGCCGTCCAGACGCTCCATGAGGTTGTAGCGGGTGGTGGCGTTGATGTGCTGGAGACCGTTGATCATGCGGGCGTACTTGTCGCGCTGGCGGTTGAGCAGCGGGGAGCGCTCGGCATGAATCTCGACCTGCAGATCGACGAACTGCTCGAGGTACTCGTAGAACTTGGCGGGCTCGGCCGCCATCTTGTGTGCGAGCGTCACGCCCGGGACCTTCTCGGTGAGCAGCGCCCAACCCTCGCCAGCGGCCTCGGAGACCTCGAGCGCCCTCGGGGCGCGGATGCCGGACTCGGAGATGCGGGTGAGGTTCAGGGCCTCGTTGAAGACATCGGAAGCCGGTTTGTTGGAATTGAAGACCTTGGCGATCTTGTCGCCCAGATCGTAGACCTTCTTGTTGGAGTGCTCGACGATGACGGTCTTGGACTCGGGAAGATTCATGGTGTGCCTTCCTTTCTGAATGGGGACAGCACCATCGTAGCGCGTCCGCGCCGCCGCTCCCGACGAGTCGGATGAGCGGCGGCAAACGGGCGGGAAGCGGATGCGCTTACAGGACGGCGTAATCCTGGGGCTCGCGGCCGTAGTAGGCGTCGAGGTAGAGCTCCTTGATCTCGCTCATCAGCGGGTAGCGCGGGTTGGCGCCGGTGCACTGGTCGTTGAACGCCTGCTCGACCATTTCGTCGAGGGTCTCGAGGAAGTAGGCCTCGTCCACACCGTAGTCGGCGATGGTCTCCTTGATGCCGATGGTGGTTTTGAGCTCCTCAAGCTTGGCGCAGAAGTTCTCAAAGACCTCGCGGTCGTCCTTGCCCTCGACGTCGCAGTAGCGGGCCATCTC
>JAHHSP010000017.1 GCA_020025115.1 Collinsella sp.
GTCGCCGCCAATGGCTGCGATGTAGATCATTAACTTGAGCGCATAGCGGCCCTTGGAGGAAATGAGCATGGACAAAACCCCTTGCGGTAAACCATGTGGAGCAAAACGAACGCCGATGAAACATCGGAATATTCTCCCAGAAATCGGCTATCATTGTATCGTTAATCCGAGTGAACTTCTAGAGTTTAGCGCGGATCGCACATCGGCTGCGCACCGTCTTGCCGCGCAAGTGCGCAAATGGCCGGTGCACACCAGGCGTATCCGCGCATCTCGAAAGGATTTGATATGAGCGCAACACCTCTGCTCAACATCGCCGGCCTCACCGCATCGGTCGACGACAAAACTATCCTCCAGGGCATCGACCTCACCGTCGGCGCGGGAGAGACCCACGTCCTGATGGGCCCCAACGGCGCGGGCAAGTCCACCATGGGCCATGTCATCATGGGCGACCCGGTGTACACCGTGAACGAGGGTGCCATCACCTTCGACGGCGCGGACATCACCGACCTCTCCCCCGACAAGCGCTCTCGCGCCGGGCTCTTCCTCTCCTTCCAGGCCCCCGTCGAGATTCCCGGCGTGCCGCTGTCCAGCTTCCTACGTGCGACGGTGGCCGACCGTCCCGGACTGGAAATGAAAGGCAAGGAGTTTCGCCGCCGCGTGAAGGAGCTCGCCGCCGAACTCGATATGGATACGGCCTACCTCAACCGCGAGCTGGGAGTGGGTTTTTCCGGCGGTGAGAAGAAGAAGGTCGAGATGCTGCAGCTCCTGTTGCTCCAGCCCAAGCTCGCCATCCTCGACGAGACCGACTCCGGCCTGGACGTCGATGCGCTCGGCGTGGTCTCCCGCGGCATGGACGCATATCGCAAGAGCACCGACGGCTCGCTCGTAATCATCACCCACAACACGCGCATCCTCGAGCATCTCGACGTCGACCGCGTCCACGTCATGGTCAACGGCCGCATCGTCCGCGAGGACGCCGCCTCGCTCATCCCGTGGATCGACGCGAACGGCTTCGACTCCTTCGAGCGCGAGGCGGCCGCCCAACTCACCGCCGAGCAGAACGCCGAGCCTGCGGCCGCAGCGGACCCCGTTCGCGCCGCCTCGATGAACCTCGGCGCCGGTATGGTGCAATCCCTGCGTGCCACGCTCGATGCGAATGGCGCCACCTGCGGCTCCTCAAACACCGGCAACGCGCAGTAGGGGGTCCGCAATGGTGAAGAACCGCACCGAGGTCGCGGACATCGACCGCAGCCTCTACGACTTCCGCTACGGCGAGGAGGGCTTCGAGCGCCTTGACGCCGGTCTCACGCCCGATATCGTGCGTGAGATTTCCGAGCGCAAGAACGAGCCGACCTGGATGCTCGAGCACCGCCTCAAGTCGCTCGAGATCTACCACAACATGCCCAACCCCACCTGGGGCCCGGGCATCGAGGGCCTGGATATGGATCACATCGTGACCTACGTCAAGCCCAACACCGACCAAAAAAACGACTGGGAGTCCGTTCCCGACGACATCAAGGACACCTTCGAGCGCCTCGGTATCCCCGAGGCCGAGCGCAGCTACCTCGCGGGCGTCGGCGCGCAGTACGACTCCGAGCTCGTCTACCACAACATGCAGGACACCGCCGCCAAAATGGGCATCGTCTACTCCGGCATCGAGGAGGCCCTCCAGGTCCCCGAGTGGGAAGCCATCATCCGTGAGAAGTTCATGACGCTCATACCGCCCACCGATCACAAGTTCGCAGCGCTGCACGGCGCGGTTTGGTCCGGCGGCTCCTTCGTCTACGTGCCCAAAGGCGTCAAGCTCGACTTCCCGCTGCAGAGCTACTTCCGCCTCAACGCCAAGGGCGCGGGCCAGTTCGAGCACACCCTCATCGTGGTCGAGGACGACGCGGACCTGCACTTCATCGAAGGTTGCTCCGCCCCGAAGTACAACGTCGCGAACTTGCACGCGGGGGCGGTCGAGCTCTTCGTGGGCAAGCGTGCGCACCTGCGCTATTCGACCATCGAGAACTGGTCGAAGAACATGTACAACCTGAACACCAAGCGCGCCCGCTGCGAGGAGGAGGGCGAGATCGAGTGGATCTCGGGCTCCTTCGGCAGCCATGTGGGCTATCTCTACCCCATGAGCGTGCTCGCGGGCCGTAAGAGCCGCTCGAGCTTCACCGGCATCACGTTCGCCGGATGCGGTCAGAACCTCGATACCGGTTGCAAAGTCGTTCTCGGCGCACCCGATACCACCGCGACAGTGGAGACCAAATCCATCTCCAAGGGAGGCGGCATCTCCACGTTCCGCAGCTCCATCGTGGCCACCCCGGCCGCCGAGGGGGCCGCGGCCAGCGTCTCGTGTCAGTCGCTCATGCTCGACGACATAAGCCGCTCCGACACCATCCCCGCCATGGACATCCGCGCCAAGAACGTGGATATCGGGCATGAGGCCACCATCGGCCGCATCGGCGACGACAAGGTCTTCTACCTCATGAGTCGCGGCATCCCCGAGGAAGAGGCCCGCACGATGATCGTGAACGGCTTTGCCAATCCCGTCTCCAAGGAGCTCCCGCTCGAGTACGCCGTCGAGATGAACAACCTGATCAAGCTCGAGATGGAAGGGGCGATCGGATAATGAAAATGCCAGGTATGACCATCCGACATGCGTCCGCCATGCCCGCACCCACCTGGAGCTGGCTCAAGATGAACGACGTAACAGTTCAGATTCCCGACGGCCTCGAGCGCAACTGCCAGGTAGAGATCGAGGCGGGCGACACGCTCGACAACACCACGAGCTTCGAGGGCTCTGTCGCCGCGCTCCAAGAGCGCATAGATGCCGAGCGCGAGGGCGTGCAGGCCGATGGGCGAGCCATGGTCACCGCCGCCACCGGCTCCGACCGCGGAGCCGAGGAGCTCGACACCCCCGCACTCTCCACCTATGAGCGTCGCGCGGTGCTTTCCGAGGTCTCCAGCGACATCGCGGCCGATTTCGAAACCGGCGTGGGTGCCGACATGCGCGCCTACCTCAACTTCCTCGCGGGCGGCACCGCCGTCCTCGCCACCGAGGAAGGCGAGGAGGCCACGGCCACGGTCCGCGTCACCACACGCGAGGGGGAGGCGTCGGGCGCCAGCATCGACATCGTCGCAGCCCCGAATTCCACCTTCTCCGTCGTGCTCTCCCTCGACAGCGCTTCCGACAAACCCGCATTCATGGGGTCCACCATGCGCGTGTTCGCCGGCGCCGCCTCCCACGTCGACATCACGGTGTATCTCACCGCCTCAGATGCCGTCGCCGGCGTCGAAGACTCCGGTTTCGTCTTGGACGAGGGGGCGCGCGTGAGCGTGCGCCATGTGGTCCTGGGTGGCGCCTTCACGGCGACCGGCCTTGCCGCCGACCTGCGCGGCGACCGTTCCCGCATCGATGTCGACACCAGCTACCTCGCCGCAGGGGCGCAGCGGCGCGACTTCAACTACGTCATCCGCCACCGCGGCCGCAAGACCGTCTCCAACATGAACGCCAACGGCGTGCTCACCGGCACCTCCAAGAAGTGCCTGCGCGGAACCATCGACCTCATCCACGGGGCCAAGGGAGCCGAGGGCAATGAGCGCGAGACCGTGCTGCTCGCAAGCAAGGGTGTGGACAACAAGACCGTCCCCAACATCTTGTGCGACGAGGACGACGTCGCGGGCAACCACGGCGCCACCATCGGCCATGTGCGGCCCGAGCAGCTCTTCTACGCCGCCTGTCGCGGATTGTCCCAGGAGCAGGCCGAGGCGCTGTTCCTCTCCGCGAAACTCGAGGATGCCGCCTTGCGGGCACCCAATGACGAGGTGCGCGCCAACGTCGTGCGCCTCGGCAACCAGATCATCCCGCATTTCGAGGAGGAGATCGCGTGATCGATACCGAGAACGTGACGTGCGACACCTGCACGGCCCCGTCCGAATTCGTCTTCGATGCTTCCGACGAGGCTAGCCGCGGCTGGCCCCGCGTCGACATCGAGCTCAACCCCTTCAAGGGGGACTTCCCCCTACTCGCCGAGCACCCCGATATCGCCTTCCTTGACAGCGGTGCCACCGCGCAGCGCCCCGCCTGCGTGCTCGAGGCCCAGAAGCGCTTCTACGAGACCATGAACGCCAATCCGCTGCGCGGCCTGTACTCGCTCTCTGTGGAGGCGACCGAGGCCATCGCGCATGTCCGCGCTCAGATCGCAGAGCTCATCGGCGCCGTGGATGAGCGCGGCCGCGCCCGTGCCAGCGAGGTCGTCTTTTGCCGCAACACAAGCGAGGCCTTGAACATCGTGGCCAAGGGCTTTGCCCCGCACGTGCTCGAGCCGGGCGACGAGGTGGTGATCTCCATCATGGAGCACCACTCCAACCTCATCCCTTGGCAGCAGGTCTGCCGCGAGACCGGCGCCTCGCTCGTGTATCTCTACCCCACCCCAACCGGTCAGATCACCGATGAGGAGATCACGGCCAAGATCGGCCCCAAGACCAAGATCGTCTCCTGCGGCCACGTGTCCAACGTCCTCGGCGTGGAGAACCCCATCGCCAAGCTCGCCGCCGCCGCTCACGCCAACGGCGCCTATATGGTGGTCGACGCCGCGCAGTCCGTCCCGCACATGGCGCTCGACGTGGACGACCTCGGTGCCGACTTCCTCGCCTTCTCCGCCCACAAGGCACTCGGGCCCATGGGCGTCGGCGTGCTGTGGGGCCGTATGGAGCTGCTCGACATGACCGACCCTGTCTACACCGGCGGCGAGATGATCGACTCCGTCACCGAGCAAGGCGCCACCTGGGCCCCCGTGCCCGAGAAGTTCGAGGCCGGCACGCAGGACGCCGCCGGCATCTACGCCACGGGCGTTGCGTTGGACTACCTCGTGAACAAGGTCGGCTACGAGACGATCTCCGAGCGCGAACGCGCGCTTGTCCATTACACCATGGGCCGCATGGCCGAGCTGCCCTTCATCGACATCGTCGGGTCCATCTACTGGGATCGGCACCACGGAGCCATCAGCTTCAACATCCGCGGCATCCATCCGCACGACGTCGCCAGCATCATGGACATGGACGGCGTGTGCATCCGCGCGGGCCATCACTGCGCCCAGCCGCTGCTCACCTGGCTCCAGGTCGAGAATCTCGCCTGCTGTCGCGCCAGCATCGCCTTCTATAACGACAAGTACGACATCGACCGCTTCATCGACTCCTTAAACCACGTCTGGAGTGTCTTCCATGGGTAACCTCTACGGCTCCGCCTCGTTCATGGAGCACAACACGCATCCCGACTATAAGTACGAGATGGATGCGCCCACGCACACGCACGACGGCATCAACCCCAGCTGCGGTGATGAGCTCACGCTGTCGCTGCGCATCGAGGACGGCGTGATCGCCGAGGCCGCTTTCACCGGGCACGGCTGCGCCATCTCCCAGGCTTCCGCCGACATCATGGCCGAGCTCATCACCGACGAGACCGTTGCGGAGGCCAAGCGCCTCTCGGGGCTCTTCCTGGGCATGATCCGCGGCGAGGAGCTCTCCGAGGAGGATTTCGAGGACTTGGACGAGGCGGCCCAGCTCAAAGACATCTCGCACATGCCCGCCCGCGTGAAATGCGCCGAGCTCGCCTGGCGCACACTCGACGGCATGCTCTAACCGAAACGCCATGATGGGGACGGACGCAAATTGAGACCCTGCTGAACCAAGGTAGCGATGATCCAGAAGATTGCGACATACTTTTCCGAGCATGGGGCCGAATGGGTGCAGATGGTCATCGACCATCTCGCCATCAGCGGCATGGCACTCGCCGCAGCGCTCGTCATCGCCGTGCCCCTCGGTATCTTGTGCTCCCGGCACGCTTGGAGCGAGCGGTTGGCCACCGGGGCGGCCGGGGTCCTCCGCGTTGTCCCCAGCCTGGCGATTCTCATCATCTGCGTGCCGTACCTGGGCGTGGGCACCGTGCCCGCAGTCGTGGCGCTCACGGTCCTCGCCGTCCCGCCCATCCTCATCAACACAGCCGTGGCGTTGAGAAGCGTCCCCACGGACATCATTGAGGCGGGTGTCGGCATGGGCATGAGCCCCCTTCGCCTATGGCTCACCGTCAAGGCGCCGCTCGCCTTCCCGCTTGCATTCTCCGGTGTCCGCACCGCCGCGTCCGAAGTCATCGCGTCTGCAACACTCGCGGCGTATATCGGAGCGGGCGGGCTGGGTGTTCTCATCTACACCGGGTTGGGAGCGCTCCGCAACGACCTGCTGTGGATCGGCGGCATCTCGGTCGCACTCCTCTCCCTCACCGTCAACCGCGTCCTCGCACTGGTCGACCGACGCATCCGCGCATATGAGCGCGCGGCATCTACCGGCCGCTAACCTGCGGCCACCTCTCCCGAAAGGAACCACCTTGAGCACCGACATATCTCGACGCAACATCCTGGCCCTATGTGGCACCGCAGCACTCTCATTCTTGGGCGCCTCATCCCTCGCCGGATGCGGCGATTCCAAGGGCGAGTCCAGCACCATCACCGTCGGCTCCAAGGCCTTCACCGAGGGCGTGATCCTATCCGAGCTCTATGCGCTCGCACTGGAAGACGCCGGCTTCGACGTCAAGCGCTCGTTCGAGATCTCCGGGTCGCTGATTCACACCGCGCTCGAAAACGGTGATATCGATCTGTACCCCGAATACACGGGAACGGGTCTCATCTCAATCCTCAAAATGGATCCCATGACCGACCCCGAAGCGGTCTACAAGGCCGTCAAGGACGCCTATGCCGAGCAGTTCGATCTGGTATGGCTGAACAAGTCCGAGGCCGCTGACGGGCAGGGCCTCGTCATCCGAACCGAGGCGGCAAGGGAATACGGAATCAAGACCATCTCCGACCTGCAGGCACATGCCTCGGACCTCCGCTTTGCCAGTCAGGGCCAATTTGACGAACGGGCCGACGGACTCCCCGCCCTTGAGCAGACGTACGGCCCCTTCGACTGGAAGGCCTCTGCGATGTACGACGAGGGCCTGAAGTACGAGGTGCTCCGCAACGACGAGGCCGATGTGACGCCGGCCTATACGACCGAGGCCCAGCTCACGGATCCCGCGTTCACTCTGCTCGAAGACGACAAACACGTCTGGCCGCCTTATAACGTCGCGCCCGTCGTGCGCGCGGAGGTCCTCGATGCCAACCCGGGCATCGCCGCCGCACTCGACCGTGTGAACGCCGCCCTCACCACCGAAGAGCTCACGCGCCTCAACGCGCGCGTGGACATCGACAAATTAGATTACGAGGACGTCGCGAAGGAATATTACGATTCCATTTCATAGGTGCCTCGCCCCCATCATCGCACGGCGTACCGGCGTGACAATAGCAGCAGACAAGGACGGCTTATGGTCCCAGCAGTTGAATTCAAAGACGTCACCAAACGCTTTCCCGGCGCGGCATCCCCCGCGCTCGACCATGTGAGCCTGAAGATCGAACCCGGCGAGCTCGTCTGCGTGCTCGGCACCTCCGGCGGCGGAAAGACCACGCTCATCAAGCTCATCAACCGCCTACATGACCCCGATTCGGGCACCGTGCTGGTGAACGGCCAAGATATTTCGGACGTCGATCCGGTCGAGTTGCGTCGGGGCATCGGCTATGTGATTCAGCAGACCGGCTTGTTTCCCCATATGACCGTTGCCGAGAATATCGCCTGCGTTCCCGCTATCCTCAAATGGGACCGTGCGCGCATCGACGCACGCGTGAACGAACTACTCGAGCTCGTGAACCTCGATCCGAACGATTTCCGCAACCGCTACCCCTCGCAGCTCTCCGGTGGCCAGCAGCAGCGCGTGGGACTCGTGCGAGCTCTGGCCGCACACCCCAACATCATGTTGCTCGACGAGCCCTTCGGTGCCATCGACGCCATCACCCGCGCCAAGCTCCAAGATGAGCTCCTGCGCATCCACTTGGGGAGCGGAAAGACCTTCGTCTTCGTCACACACGATGTCACCGAGGCCCTCAAACTCAGCACCAAGGTACTGGTGGTCGACGCCGGTCGCGTGCAGCAGTATGCCACCCCCGAAGAGCTGATCGCGCAGCCCGCCACGCCCTTCGTCCGGGAGCTGCTCGAAACACAGGGCTACACGCCCGATGGCAGGCGAATCTGATGGGCTTGCTGTCGTTCATGGCCTCGCACGCCGATGACCTGCTCGAAGCAACATCCGAGCATCTCATGCTGCTGGGCGCCACCATGCTCATTTCCTGCGCAGTCGCCGCATGCATCACCGTGGTCTGCCTGCGCAGCCGAGCGCTCGGCAATGCGGTGGTCGAGATCTTCGGCGCCGCGTATGCCATCCCCAGCCTCGCACTGTTCGCCCTGCTCATCCCACTGACCGGATTGGGCTTCACCAGCGCGGTCGTCGTCATGGTGATTTACAACCAGTTCATGCTCGTGCGCAACGCCCTCGAGGGCATTCGCCGTGTGGACCCAGCGCTTATAGAGGCCGCGCGCGGCATGGGGATGAGCGATGCGCAAGTGCTGTTCAAGGTGCAACTGCCCCTCGCTCTGCCCGCCATCATCGCCGGCGTGCGCTTGGCCTCCATCTCCACCGTCGGCATCGCCACCATCGCCGCGACCATCAACGCAGGAGGCCTCGGAAGCATTCTCTTGAGCGGGCTGAGGACCATGAACATCGACAAAATCCTGGCCGGAACGCTCTGCTGCGCGCTCCTCGCCCTTATCCTCGAAGGCTCCCTGCAGGTTCTCGAAAATCGCCTCCGCGCTGCCGTCTCGCACAAAGCCCCCCGGACTCGAATCGATCGCTAAACGCAGACGGCCGGACATGCGCTGCGCCACGTCGCCGCGAAGCGAGGAGACGCGCAACGCCCACCGAACAAATGGCTCCGTTCGCGGAAAGCACCGCATATCGCCGGATATCCTTCAAACTCGCTGCTATATTTAACGAAGTTCGAGAGGTTACCTCTATTGGGCCTATACCGAGCTCCTGCCAAATTGCATGGCCATTCCCAGCGTACGTACGGACTGCCATGCGCATGCTTCAGGAGAGGAGGACGGTATGCAGGCCATTCGAAGCATCAACAACAATATCGCCATCTGCATAGACAGCTCAGGTAACGAGTGCGTTGCGATGGGCAAGGGGATCGGGTTCGGCAAGATGCCCCACGAGGTCTCCCTCGCCCAAATCACGCACACCTATTACAGCGTCGAGAAACAGCATCTTGAGGGGATCAAGGAGATTCCCGAAGATGTGCTCGTCTTTGCCGCCAAGGCGGCCGAGCACGCCCGAGAAGAGCTTCCGTATGCCTTGAGCCCCAACATGGCGTTCCTGCTCGCCGACCATATCGCGTTTGCCATCAAACGCGCCCGCGAGCACTTGCAGGTTCGCATGCCGCTCGCCTACGACGTGGAGCAACCCTACCCTGAGGAAGATCGCGTGGGAACACGGCTCGTCCGGCGTATCCGCAAGGAGTTTCTGATCGACTTGGGCGACGACGAAGCGGCGGGGATCGCCATGAATCTGGTCAACGCTCGACTCGAGAGCGCGTCGGAGCAAGATGCGGCCCGGTCGCAGGGAGACGAGCTGATGCTCGAGGAGATCACCGAGATCATCGAGGACGAGCTCGGCATGCGCGTCGACCGGTCGTCGTTCGCCTTCTCCCGTTACGCCACGCACCTCCATTACCTGTTTAAGCGCGTCCATCGCGGCGAGGTTCTCCATGTCGAGGGATTCGGCTGCTATCGGGATCTGTTCGAGCGCTATCCCAAGGGCGTGGCCTGCGCGGAGCGCATCGCGGCGCACATCAGGGAATGCTGGGGCACCACGCTCGATGAGGACGAGAAACTCTACCTTGTGGTCCATATAGGCAGGATCTGCATCAAGGAGGAAAAGCGCGCCGAGCGCGCTTGACCCCAACCCGTCAATCGAAAGGTCTCCAACCATGGCTGATTCGATCAATTACGATAAACTCGCCGACGCCATCATCGGGCATATCGGCGGCAAGGACAACATCGGCTTCCACACGCACTGCATAACCCGCCTGCGCTTCACCATCAAGGACAAAGGCCTGGTCGACAAGGACGCCATAGACCAACTTCCCGGGGTCATCAACTCCCTGTGGTCCGGCGATCAGTACCAGGTCGTCATCGGGAACACGGTCAACGAGGCTTACGAGGCCGTTGCCGCCAAACTCGGACCGGTCGACACCTCCGTCACAGAGGACGCGCCCAAAAAGAAGTTCTCCATCAACACCATCTTCGACGTCATCACGGGCATCTTCGTCCCCGCGATTCCGGCCATCGCCGGCTGCGGCCTCATGAAGGCCCTGCTGTCCCTGCTCACGTTCGCAGGTGCGCTGTCCACCGAATCCCAAACCTATTACATACTCGCGTTCGTCGCCGACAGCGCCTTTTACTTCCTGCCCATGATCTTGGCATTCAACGCCGCCAACAAGTTCAAGTGCAGCCCCATGCTCTCCGTCGTGCTCGCCGGCGTGCTGCTCCATCCGCAGTTCTCCGCACTCGTGGCCGCCAAGGAGCCCGTGAGCTTCCTGGGCCTGCCCGTGACCCTCGCAAACTACGCAAACTCCGTCATTCCCATCATCTTGATCGTCTGGCTGCTCTCTTACGTAGAGCGCTTCATCACCCGCATCGTCCCCAAGCCGGTACGCCTGATCTTCGTGCCCCTCCTCAGCCTGCTCATCATGACCCCGTTCGCCCTTGTCATCCTCGGCCCGATCGGCACGATCTTCGGCAACGCCCTCGCCAGCGGCATCATGTCCCTCGAGCGCACGGTGCCCTGGCTCATTCCCACGATCTTTGGCGCCGTCACCCCGCTCCTCGTCATGACCGGCATGCACACCAGCTTCTTCCCCGCACTCTTCGCCCAGCTCGCCACCGCCGGCTACCAGACCGTCGCCATCGGCATGCTGCCCTCCAACATGGCCCAAGCCACCGCCACGCTTGCCATCGCCCTTAAGACCAAAAGCGCCCAGTTGCGCGAGCTCGCCGTCTCCGCAGGCACATCAGCGCTGTTCGGCATCACCGAGCCCGCCCTGTACGGCGTGACGCTCAAACTCAAGAAGCCCCTGATCGCCGTCATGATCGGCGGCGGCATCGGCGGTCTGTACTACGGCATCAACAAGGTCCACTGCTTCACCCCGGGCGGTACCGCCTGGACCGGGTTCGCAACCTACATCGACGCCGCGAACCCCATGAACGTCGTCCACATGTTCATCGGCATGGTCCTTGCCATGGCCATCGCATTCATCATCACCATGATCATCTACAAGGATGATGAGACGGTCGCGTAACGCGCGCCGACCACGGCCATCCGCGAAAACGGATGGCCGTCCTTTTCCCTCACGACCATGCAAATGAAAGGAACGACATGTCTTTCCCCGAGGGCTTTTTATGGGGCGGCGCGACGGCCGCCAACCAATGCGAAGGTGCATGGGACATCGACGGTCGAGGACCCGCCGAATCCGATGTCCTCACCGCAGGCAGCGTGACGTCCCCACGTCTGGTGACCTACCGCATGCCGGACGGAACCACCGGCGCCGCACCACGATGGAAGGGCGCGCCCGATGGCGCGCACAGGGAGGTCCTGGAGGGCTACCGCTACCCCAACCATGAGGCCATCGACTTCTACCACCATTACAAAGACGACATCGCGCTGTTCGCGGAGATGGGGTTCAAGCAATATCGCATGTCCATCTCCTGGAGTCGCATCTTTCCCACCGGCATGGAGGAGACTCCCAACCGTGCGGGCCTGGACTTTTACCGCAACGTGTTCCTCGAGCTCGAGAAATACGGAATCGAGCCCCTCGTGACCATGTGGCACTTCGACACCCCGCTCCACCTCGAGGAGGAGCTCGGCGGCTGGCAGAATCGCGAGATTCTCCCCTATTGGGACCGCTATGTTAGGACCATCCTTGAAGAGTATCGGGGCTTGGTGCGCAATTGGCTCACCATCAACGAGATCAACAACACGATCCAGTTCCTAGGAGCCCACAAGCCGGCCACCGACGAGGATTACCAGCGCGCCTACCAGCATCTGCACCACCAATTCCTGGCGAGCGCGCACGCAGTCAAGATGGCCCATGAGATCTCAGACGACTACCGCGTGGGCTGCATGATCTGCGGCGTGCCCCATTATCCGCTCACCTGCGATCCCGCCGACGTCATGCTCGCCCAGCGCCAGATGGAGCGCTGCGTGCTCTACTGCGGCGACGTCCAGGCCAAGGGCAAATACCCCGTGTACGCCCAGCGTCTCTGGAACGAGCACGGCGTGCATCTGCAGACCGAACCGGAAGACGCTCGGACGCTGGCGGAGGGAACGGTCGATTTCTACACGTTCAGCTACTACATGACCACCTGCGACACCACGCACGAGGTGAAGGAGACCGCCGGCGGGAACATGTCCTTCGGCGCGAAGAACCCTTACCTCGAGTACTCCGACTGGGGATGGGCCTTCGATTCCCTGGGGTTGCGCTACTATCTCGAAATGGTCTACGACCGTTATGAGAAGCCGATCATGGTCGTCGAGAACGGCCTGGGGGCCTTCGACACGGTGGAGGAAGACGGCTCGATTCACGACCCCTACCGCATCGACTACATGCGCGCCCACATCGAGGAGATGGGCAAGGCCATCGACGAAGGCGTAAACCTGATCGGCTACACCTCCTGGGGATGCATCGACCTCATCAGCGCGGGGACGGGCGAGATGCGCAAGCGCTACGGGTTCATCCACGTCGATCTCGACGATGAGGGGAACGGCACCCTCGCCAGATCAAAAAAAGACAGCTTCCACTGGTACAAGCAAGTCATCGAGAGCAACGGCACAGACCTGACGTAGTATCGGCCCGAACATAATACGAGCAACAACAGGGAGACTCGCATGGGATTGTTCGACATATTCAAAAAGAAGCCGGGGACCGACGCGCCGTCGGCACCCGAACCGGTCGGAGCCCATTACTGGGTGGGCGCCCCCTGCGCACCGGTGAATGGAAAGCTCATCGAGATGACCCAGGTCCCCGATCCAGTGTTCTCGAACGAGATGCTGGGCAAGGGCTGCGCCATATGGCCCGATGGAGATGTCGTATATGCCCCGGTATCCGGCGCTGTGACCGTGACCATGGGACATGCCGTGGGAATCACGTCCGATGACGGTATCGAGGCGCTCGTACACGTAGGCATCGATACCGTAAACCTAGGTGGCAAGGGATTCACCAGCTACGTCTCCCAAGGAGAGAAGGTCACGGCCGGTCAGCCCGTGCTCAAGATGGACCGTTCCGTCATAGCGTCCGCCGGTTATCGGGACTGCGTGGTTCTCGCCATATCCAACTCCGCGGAGTTCGAAGCGATCGAGCTGGCCGCGGAGTCCGGCACGACCGTCGAGGCGGGAGCGCCCGTCATCAAACTGACGCGCGCGCAGGCGCGGCCGACGATCGGCTGACGCACCGCGGGACAGACCGGCGGGCATCGAAAAGGGCGGGACGGACGACCCGCCCTTTTTCACCGATCAAACGCATAGCCTTCTTGTGCATCGCCTCAATCCGGCTGCAGCCGCGCGTGAGACGGGTACACTGTGTACGCGGCCGCGCACGCGGCGCACGATGCACCATGGAGGCAAGGCATGACATCCAGCAACGATCGCGGACAGGAGCGCACGGGGGCGGCCGGGACTTCCGGGTCCACCGAGCCGCAGCGCGATCGGCGCGCACCGAAAATCGCCGTCGGAGACGCCGTTGCCGTTCGGGACCGCAAGGCCGACAGCACCTCCATGAAGCAAGTCCGCATCACCTTCATCTTTCTCGCCTTCCTCGGGATCGCCTATGCCGCGTACCTCGTCATGAGCGGACAGCTCGACGACTTCATCCGCGCGCTCATCGGCGTCAACCCCAAATGGATCATCGCAGGTGTGGCATGCTTTTTGTGCTACTACGTCTTCGGCATCCTCGCATACGCCGCCATCGTCGTGGTCGACCATGATTCCCCCGTGGGCTTTCGAGACCTCATGAGCGTCGAAGCCTCCGGCGTGTTCTTCATGCGACTCACCCCCGGCGGCGCGGGCGTCATCCCCTCCCAGATCTACCGCCTCACACGTGCGGGCCTCTCCCTTCCCGACGCCTCGGCCCTGCAGTTCGTCCGCTTCACGCTCTACGAGGCCGGGGAGGGCATATTCGCCGCCATCATGCTGCTGCTTTGCGGCGACTATTTCCTCAAGACGTTTGCCGACGTGACAATCCTGGGACTCGACGTGCGCTTCATCGGCATATTCATGTTCGGATTCAAGTTCATCCAAGTCGGAGGCGTGCTCCTGCTGTGCCTGCTGCCCGGCCCCATCCAAAAACTCGGCGCTCTTGGACTCAAGATAGGCTACTCCCTGCGCATCCTCAAGAAAGAGCGCTACGAGGCTTACTTGGAGTTCCTCACCACGCAGGTCACCTCGTTCTCCCAGGCGTTTCGCTCCGCCGCGTCAAATTGGCACGTCCTTCCCGTCGTCGAGCTCCTCACCCTGCTGCAGCTCGGCTGCATGTACGCACTGCCCTACTTCGTGTTGCGCGCCTTCGGGCTTGAGGCGGATCTTCTGATATGCCTCGCTTCCGGGTCCATGGTCGAGCTGCTCGTCAACGCCATCCCGTTGCCAGGCGGGGCCGGTGGCGCCGAGGTGGGCTTCACCTACCTATTCCGCGACATGTTCGGCTGGCATCTCTCGGCGGGCCTTGTGATCTGGCGCACCATCGAATATCTGCTCCCCGTCGTCATCGCGGCGCCCTGCATGGGCATGCGCTCGACGACCGGCGAGAGCATATATCATCGATGGAATCGCCGCCTGGACAACACCGTGCACGTCGCCCATGGCGACTGGGGAAATGTCAAGCGTCCAGCTGGAATCGCCTACAGGCCGTCGGAATCCCAAAACGGGACCCACGACCGCGCGATCACCCGAACGGCGTCGGGCGACCTCACCGTGAAAATGCCCAAAACGCGACGCAGCGGTGAAAAGGACAGCGACCGAAGCGTATGACATCCGTTATCCGCCGCGGTGCGGACGCTGTAAATCACTTCAATCGCACCGGTGATGCGAAATACGTCGAAATTCATCACGAAGCCTAAACACTTAGCGCAGTTTCCTTGATATTGAAACGCTCCACTGGTCTTTTTCCACCGTTCGCAGAATACCGGGTGGACAAATAGCGTTAGAATGAATCTGCATGTCAGGTTTGCCCGCCGTGCGACATCCGATCGCATGACAGGCACCAACTACGAAAGAGAGGAGAGGCATGCAGTACTCACAGGAAGTGGAGAACATGTGCCCCGTCGCCAAGGGTGCATACCACGGTCCCGCGCCCATCCCCGAGGAGGGCAAGTGGGTCCAGGCCAAGGAGATCAAGGACATCTCCGGCCTCACGCACGGTGTGGGCTGGTGCGCCCCCCAGCAGGGTGCCTGCAAGCTCACGCTGAACGTCAAGGAGGGCATCATCGAGGAGGCCCTCGTCGAGACCATCGGCTGCTCGGGCATGACCCACTCCGCCGCCATGGCTTCCGAGATCCTTCCCGGCAAGACCATTCTCGAGGCTCTCAACACCGACCTCGTCTGCGACGCCATCAACGTGGCCATGCGTGAGATTTTCCTGCAGATCGTCTACGGCCGCAGCCAGACCGCGTTCTCCGAGGGCGGCCTGCCCGTGGGCGCCTCCCTCGACGACCTCGGCAAGGGCCTTCGCTCCCAGGTCGGCACCATGTTCGGCACCAAGGCAAAGGGCGCTCGTTACCTCGAGCTCGCGCAGGGCTATGTGACGCGCATGGCTCTCAACGCCAACAACGAGATCATCGCGTTCGAGTTCATGAACCTCGGCAAGTTCACCGACGCCCTCAAGGCCGGCAAGACCCCCGAGGAGGCCATCGCCGGCGCCATGGGCCACTACGGTCAGTGGGAGAACGCCGCCAAGTACATCGACCCGCGTACGGACGAGGAGACCCACACGGTCGCCAACGTCTTCCCGGTCCACGAGTAACGAAAGGGAGGGACTATAACCATGGCTGTTACTTTCGAAGGTTACGAGCGCCGCGTTGAGAAGATCAACGCCTGCCTCGCTGAGAACGGCATCGCCTCCCTCGAGGAAGCCGAGCAGATTTGCCTCGACAAGGGTGTGAATGCCCGCGAGATCGTGCACGACACCCAGTCCATCGCGTTCCAGAACGCTGAGTGGGCCTACACCCTGGGCTGCGCGCTGGCCATCAAGAAGGGCGCCAAGACCGCCTCTGAGGCTGCCGCCATCATCGGTGAGGGCATCCAGGCGTTCACCGTTCCGGGCTCCGTCGCCGAGGACCGCAAGGTCGGTCTGGGCCACGGCAACCTGGGCGCCATGCTCCTGTCCGACGACACCGAGTGCTTCGCGTTCCTCGCCGGTCACGAGTCCTTCGCTGCCGCTGAGGGCGCCATCAAGCTGGCCCTCAACGCCAACAAGGCCCGCAAGACGCCGCTGCGCGTCATCCTGAACGGCCTCGGCAAGGACGCCGCCCAGATCATCGCCCGCATCAACGGCTTCACCTACGTGAAGACCCAGTTCGACTACTTTACGGGCGAGCTCAAGGTCGTCGAGACCATCCCCTACTCCGATGGTCCCCGCGCTGCCGTCAACTGCTACGGCGCCGATGACGTTCGCGAGGGCGTTGCCATCATGTGGCACGAGAACGTGGACATCTCCATCACCGGTAACTCCACCAACCCCACGCGCTTCCAGCACCCCACCGCTGGCACCTACAAGAAGGAGCGCCTCGAGGCCGGCAAGAAGTACTTCTCCGTGGCCTCCGGTGGCGGCACCGGCCGCACCCTGCACCCGGACAACATGGGCGCCGGCCCTGCCTCCTACGGCATGACCGACACCATGGGCCGCATGCACTCCGACGCTCAGTTCGCCGGCTCCTCCTCCGTGCCCGCGCACGTCGACATGATGGGCCTCATCGGCATGGGCAACAACCCCATGGTCGGTGCAACCGTCGCCTGCGCCGTCGCCGTGAACGCCGCCATCAACGAGTAGCATTCACGCCACGCGCATAGACTCGGCATGATAAAGGCCGCCACCTTCGGGTGGCGGCCTTTTCTCGCAAAGAATGGGGCCTTGCCTACAAGACGCCAGCCACTGCATCGCGCAGGGCGCGAATGTCGGCATCGTCCGGGTGCGTCAACGCAGCATCGAAGTTT
>JAHHSP010000170.1 GCA_020025115.1 Collinsella sp.
GGCATGGACGGATTTGAGGTCTGCAGCCGCGTGCGCAAGCATCTGAGCTGTCCGATCATCTTCCTCACCGCACGCATCGAGGACGTCGACCAGCTCGACGGCTTTGCGGCCGGCGCGGATGATTACGTCATGAAGCCGTTCTCGCTCGAAGTGCTCGGCCGCCGCGTGGCTGCGCATATGGCGCGTGAGGGCCGGGTGCGCGAGCGCGAGAACGCGGTCCTTTTCTTTCGGGAGCTCACGATCGACTATGGGCGGCGAACGGTCGAGGTGCGCCCGGGCCTCGGAGCCGGCGCGGATGCTGCTGCGGCAGGAGCGGCGGCATCGATCACTCGGAGTGGTGAGCCCGCGTGCGCGTGCGTTGACCTTACCAAGCTCGAGTTCGACATCGTTGCGTTGCTCAGCAAGCGACCGGGGCGGGTGTTCGATCGCGACGTGATCTACGAGCGCGTGTGGGGCTGGGACGCCGCGGGCGACCCGTCCCAGGTGCGCGAGCATGTGCGTCGCATCCGCAACAAGTTGGCCGCGGCCGGTGTCAAGGACGATCCCATCGAGACCGTGTGGGGCATCGGCTACAAGTGGGTGGCCAAGTGAGGTCCAAGGCGGGCCGTCGGGCCCGTCGCATCGCCCGACGTGAGGCTTCGCGCTCGGAGCGCGAGGTCCTTATGTCCCTGCCCGCCCGCGATCGCCTGGATGTGTGGTGGCGCACTCGCCCGCTCGGTACGACGTTCACGGTCTACCTGGTCGTGTATCTGGCCTCCGCCACGGCGCTCGCTCTGGCGGGCACCGATATCTTCGACACGTTGAGCAGCGATCATAACAACCAGATCGAGTTCGAGGTGGGCAACAACAGCTTGATGCGCCGCGTCTCGGTCGACGGCGGGCCCTACATCTATGACGTCGAATCCGACCAGCTGCTACCGGCAGCCGAGCTCGACCTTCCCGAGTCCGGGCCGCTTGCGGTGTTCATCGCGACGGGAGGCAGCGGCGAAAACAGCCCGGATGGGTTCGAGGACGATCGGGCGGATGAGGCGGTCTATACCCTCTATGCCACAACCGAGCTGTTACGCGAGGGCAAGATCAAGTTGTATGACTGGGGTCTTAATTACAACGATTGGTATCCGCAGGAGGAGATTCTCGACGATACGAAGGGGATAAGCGCGGATGATCTCGCGCATTACGACCGGGTGAGCCGCGAGCGACGGGTGCAAAGCGTCGAGCTGTTCGGACGGATGACCGGTGCCGATCTTGAGGCGACTTTCGGCGAGAACCTCGTTTCGAACACCGCGTACTATGCGGCCCCCGCGCACCCCATGGACATGATGAGCTGGCTGCTCGCCCTTGCGATCGGGCTGTGCCCCATCCTCACCTACGGCGGCTTGGGTTGGCTCACCTTCCGGCACTTCTACCGCGTGCATATCGCGGAGCCCCTGGCCTCTCTCTCCGGCGCGGCCGACCGAATCGCCGGTCGGGACCTGGACTTTTCCATCGAGGCCGTTCGCGGCCGCGAACTGCGGCGCCTGTCGAGCACGCTGGAGAACATGCGCGCCTCGCTACTCGAGGCGCAGCGCGAGCTGTGGCGCACGGCCGAATCGCGCCGCCATCTGAACGCGGCCTTCGCGCATGACCTGCGGACCCCGATTACCGTTCTCAAGGGCACGGTCGAGATGGCTCAGATGCGTCTACGGCGCGGCGACGCGTTGGATAGGGATTCGCTTGATGCGCTTTCCTCCCAGGTTGCGCGCCTCGAGCGGTATGCGGACTCGATGGGCGGGCTTACCAAGCTGGAGGACCGACCGATCGAGCGCGAGGCGTTTGCGTTTGGCGATCTTCGCGAGGAGCTTGGGCGTCATGTGTCCGGGGTGGTCGCCGCGCGCGGCAGCGGGTTGGCAATGGGGATGCCATCTGCGTTCGAGAGGGATGGCGTGCCGGGACCCTCTGCAAAGATCGCGGAGGGGGATCGTCCCGGCGCACCGCTCTTCCTCGACCTCGCTCTGGTTGAAGAAGTGCTCGATAACCTATTGGGCAACGCGTGCGCGCACGCGTCATCGGGTGTTTCGTTCGACATGATGCTCGACGCGGGGGTGCTCACCCTCGTCGTCACCGACGATGGCCCCGGCTTCACGCCCGAGGCCCTCAAGCGCGGGTGCGATCCGTTCTACAGCGAGAACAAGTCGGCAGAGCATTTCGGCCTGGGTCTCAACGTATCGAGTATTCTGTGCGCCCTTCACGGTGGTCAGATCACCCTGGCGAACGCGGAGGCGGGAGGCGCGCGGGTCATCGCGACCTTCGACGTGCGACCTTGATGGAAGAGCGCTCCCCACGGAAGGGGATACCCCTTTGGGAGGGGGTTGCTCCTTTGGGAAGGGGATGCTC
>JAHHSP010000171.1 GCA_020025115.1 Collinsella sp.
AGTTCAACGCGACGCGCGCGGGGACCTTCGATGCGGCCGGCGCGTTCGCCCCCGAAACCGGTTCGCTCACCCCCTCAACGGCCCTCTCCAACCGCAAATGGGATAAGGACGCCATCGAAGGTCCCCGCGCGCGTCGCGTTGAACTCATCGATCGAGGCGCCGAGGCTGGCGAGGAAGGTGTCGCGGTCGAATGTCGCGGGAAGTTCGATCTGGTCGATTTTTGGGAGCTCGCCGGACTGCGCGTCGGCGGATGCTGCATCCGTCGGCTTTTCGGGTGATGCCAGGAGTGCGCGTACCAGGCGCGCGGGCCATAGGGCGGGCTCGTTATGGGCGATGACGTTGTCGACGGCGCGGGCGGCATCGATCACCTCGTTCGCATCTGCCGCCTTGTAAGTCCAGGTAAAGCCATCTCCGGAAACCTCAAGGACGTAGTCCTCGGCGGCGTCGCGCACGCGGGCGACCGAGCTGTCTCTGTCGAGCCAGGAAAGATCGGCCCCTGCGACCCTGGTATTTGGGTAGCACGTGCGGGAGAACACGAAGACGCCCCCGCCATAGAGGGCGGCGATCAGGCAGCAGACGACGAGCGCCGCAATGCCCTTGCGTCCCCGGGGGCTCTTGTCCCCGTCCCGCCCTGACGATTCCTCGGCATGGTCGGGGCTGTTTTGGGCGGCGTGGGATGACGGCCCGTGCTTTGTCGCGGCGTCTCCCGCCGTCCGACCTCCTATGGGCAGGGGAGCGGTAATGGGCCCGGTACCGTTGTGCGACTGGCTTGTTTGCGTGTTCGGCATTTCCGTCATATGCTGCTCTTTCACAGGTGTATCGGCGTTTGGCCATTATAACGCGCCGTGCGGATGCGCTGCATCCCATGACAGATGTGTCATATCCCGTGCGACGCGTCGATTTGCATCAATTTGCACCCGTCCCCAATTGATCCCCAACCGATTTGAACTGAGCAATTTGTACCTGTCCCCAATTGATCCCCAATTGATCGAGGGGTGTCAGGAGCACATGCCGCAGCGTGCGCAGGCGGACAGGGCGCTGGGCGCGGTGGCGATCCCGCCCTTGGCCGTCTCGCGCAGGGTTGCGGGCAGGGCATGTCCCACCTGCAGCATGACGGTGGCCATCTCGTCGAAGGGCACGAGTGAGCGCACGCCGGAGAGGGCGAGCTGCGCGCCCGTGAACGCGGCGGCGACACCTTGTGCGTTGCGGGCCTGACAGGGGACCTCGACAAGGCCGCCCACCGGATCGCACACCAGGCCGAGCATGTTGGATATGGTGATGGACGCGGCATCGAGGGCCTGTTCGGCCGTACCGCCGTGCATCTGCACCAACGCCGCCGCCGCCATGGCCGCGGCGGAGCCGACCTCGGCTTGGCATCCCCCCTCGGCACCGGCGACGCACGCGGTCGTGGAGAGGATGAGGCCCACGGCCGCGGCGCAGTAGAGCGCCTCGGCGATCATCTCGTCGATTTGCCCGCAGTTCCGGGCGAGCCGGGGTGCGACGGCAAGGACGCAACCGGGGACCACGCCGGCGGAGCCCGCGGTGGGGGCCGCCACGATGACTCCCATGGTGGCCGATCGCTCGAGGACGGCCATGGCGCGCGCCGTCGCCTCGGTGAGGGAGGGGCCCAAAAGGCTCGGGGCGTATGCCGCGCCGTTTTGGTCCACCCGTCGCGCCTCGCCGTTGAGGAAGCCGCCGAGGGAGCGCTGCGGTTGGGAGATCGTGGCGGTGGTCTCATCGCGCATGACCTCGACCACGCGGCTCATGTTCGCCGCCGCGCGTTCGGCTCCGACCATCCGCTCCTCGCGGACGCGCATGACCCCGCCGATACTCAGGCCCAGCTCGTGGCATGCTCCGAGCAGCTGCTCGGCGTCATCGAAGAGGTCGGGGACCGAGATACCGGGTCCGAGCGCGGTCACCGATCCGGGCAGCTCGATGAAGGTCGCGTAGTTCACCAGATCAAGTGCGCGGACGATGGGCAGCACGTCGCGCTGGGGTGCGCCATCGGTCTCGAAGACGGAGTATGCCTGGCCGCCCGCCTCCGTGCGGTACGTGCGGCAAAAGGCGATGTTCATCTGCGCTTGGGCGAGCGCGCCGGTGAGGGACGCGAGCGCTCCGGGGGCATCGCGGTGGGCGACGAAGAGCGTGGCGTAAAGACCCGAGATCTCGACGTGCACGCCGTTGATGGCGCTGATGCGCATCTTGCCGCCGCCGAGGCTCTCTCCGCGGACGTCCGCCGTGGCACCCGTCTCGCTCTCGAGGTGGATGTCGACGGTGTTGGGATGGA
>JAHHSP010000172.1 GCA_020025115.1 Collinsella sp.
CATGGATCAGCGCGCTTCCGAGCATTTGTCAAAAACCTTTTCCGTGCCCGAGAACGACCTCGTGATCGAGCGCGATATCACCTTCTATTCGCTGTGCGAACATCACATGCTCCCGTTTTACGGCAAGGCCGCCATCGGATACATTCCCAACGGTCGTGTTGCGGGGCTCTCCAAGCTCGCCCGTACGGTCGAGGTCTTTGCCCGCCGCCTCCAGCTGCAGGAGCAACTCACCGCCCAGATCGCCGATGCGCTCATGGACGAGCTCGACTGCAAGGGCGCCATCGTGTATATGGAGGCCGAGCACATGTGCATGACCATGCGCGGTGTGCAAAAGCCGGGGACTAAGACCGCCACTCTCGCCCGTAGGGGTGCGTTCGTCGAAAACCCAGAGTTCGAGGCCAGATTTTTCCGTATCCTGGGTAGATAGGGTTGTTTTGCCCGCCGAATCTGACGAGGCGGCGCGTTGACGGGAATACCCGCACGCGCCGCCTCGTTCGCATGCGCGAGGGGCTTCCGGTGTAAGAGGGGGATCGAGATGGGGGAGAACTTGCCGCTCATCGAGGTGATCGATGAGATTGGTTCGACCAATGCCGAAATGAAGAGGCGCGGGCGCGAGGGGGCGCCGCATGGCGCGGCCCTCCGCGCGCGCGTGCAGACCGCCGGTCGTGGACAGCGCGCCCATATGTGGGCGTCTCCCGCCGGAGGGCTGTATCTTTCGGTCCTTCTCAGGCCCGATGTGTCCGCCACCGCCTTGCCTGCGCTGCCCGTTGCCTGCGCCATGGGCGCCATGGGCGCCTTGCGTGCAGCTGGCTGCCCGAGCGTGCGTCTCAAGTGGCCCAACGACATCGTGGTGGGCGGTCACAAACTCGCGGGAGTGCTCACGGAACTCGCCATGTCCGATGAGGGCGCGTTCGCCGTGTGCGGTATCGGCGTGAACATCGAGACTCCCGAGCTACCCCCATGCGACGGCGCCCTGGCCCCGTTGCCGCCGACGGGTCTGCGCGATGCGCTTGCCCCCGGGGTCCCCTGCCCCGATTTGGACACCCTTGCCGACGCCATCCGCGATGGCGTCCTCAAATCCGTGGAGGGCTGGTCGGCGGCCGACCGCTGGAATCGCAAGTACCCGAGCCCGGACAGCTCCGCGCAGCAGACGTCGAGCGCCGAGGTCGACCGTTGGATCAAAGATCCCGTGCGCGGCGGGGCCGAAGGCCCCCTGGCACCGCTTCTGGCCGCATACAATGCCTCATTGGCGTTTATCGGCACGCGAGTTCGCGTCATCGCGATCGAGGGCGAGGAATTGGGCTGTGGGCTGTTTTTGGGTGTCGACGGGTATGGACATGCGCTCGTTTCGCACGACGGGGGCATCGTGGATACCTATGACGCCGTGGACGTTTGCATCCGACCGGCGTAGATTCCCCAGCTGCATGGAATGCGCCTCGCGGCCTGCGGCTTGACCATGGTGGGCCACGGCGCTCGGGTCGCGGCGGCAAGTCGGTTCTCGCCCGCGCGCGGCGGCTGAATGTAAAAAAGCGGGCGCCCGCGAAGGAGGTGCGGGCGCCCGCCGTGGAGGACGCGCTGTGTCGCGCACTCCCTAAGCCACGTCGATGGAGACGTTGACCTCTTGGATGGGGACGTCGTAGAACGGGTCCTCGCGGCGACCCAGGAAGTCGCGTGCCTGTTCGGGGAACAGGGCGTAGGACAGCACGTCCTCCTCCGAACGGGCATATTGCGCGATCTCCTCACGCAGGCGCGGCATCGCGGGATCGATCAGGTCGGCCGGTCGACAGGTGATGACCTCATCGTCGCCGATGATCTGTCGGCGGATCTTCTCGGAGATCGTCACGGGTGGACGGCCGTACTGACCGCGTACGTAGTCCTTGATTTCAGCCGGTACGACTTTGTAGCGCTCGCCGGAGATGACGTTCAAAAGCGCCTGAGAGCCCACCATCTGGGACAGGGGGGTGACAAGCGGCGGATAGCCCAGGTCGGCACGGACGCGCGGGACCTCGGCCAAAACTTCGGCGTACCTGTCCTCGACGTGCATGTCCTTGAGGTTGGCGAGCAGGTTGGAGAGCATGCCGCCGGGGACTTTGTACAGCAGCGCCTTGGGTTCGACGGCCATGACCTTGGGGTTGAGGCCGCCCTCCTCGAGGAAGCGGTTGCGGATGGGTAGGAAGTGCGCGGCCACGACCTCGAGCTTCTCGATATCCAGACCGGTTTTGTAGCCGAGGGCCTCGAGCGCGACGGCCATGG
>JAHHSP010000173.1 GCA_020025115.1 Collinsella sp.
GAGGAACGGCGGGCGGTGTCGCTTCGCGTGAGCAGCACCAGCGACGTCAGCAAGTCGACGGCGCGAAACCCCTCATCATACGCAGCGGACAAAACGCACTGCCCCACCGACGCGCACGCCTGCAGGCTCGGCATATCGGTCGGACGCTCATCGAATCCAAGCAAGGGCGCCCCGCAAGCAATCGCACCCGAGCTCACCACCACGAGGTTCCAGCCGGCATCGTGCAGGTCGCGGGCCTGCGCTGCGAGGGCCGCTATGAAATCACGGCGAAGCTCACCCGCCTCCACCAGCGTGGAGGAGCCGATCTTCACCACCATGGTCTTGCGTTCGTTCATCATTTCGCCTTCCAGGGAAGTACGGAGGATGTGGCTGCCATGCGCTCGCGCACAAGGCCGTCGCGCAGGGCGGCGAGCCCTCGCTCCATGCCCACCACGTAGGACTGCGGATATAAAAAGCGCTTGTATGCGTCGTCGAGCGAAGCGAGAGATGAGGCGCAACGAGCGCGGGCGAGTTCGATGTCCTCGCGCGGGGCGACGGCGGAGCCCTCACGCACAACCGGCCCCAGCAACTCTCGGAAACTGAATCCCGACACATCGGTCACCAACGCCGCGTCGTTCACCGCCACGAGCGTGTGTCCGAACGCGCCATCGCCGGTCCGAGAGGACTCGTCCCAGATCATGTCGCACACGGGGCTGCCCGCGCGATCCACGTAGCGACGAACCTGTTGAACGCCCGGGATCGTGCGCTTGTAGGGCTGCTCGGAGAACTTCATGACGGGCGTCCAGGCGTCCGAGGCGCGATCGCGGCGCGCCGAGAGCTTGTACACGCATCCGAGCGCGGGCTGGTCGTAGCAGGTGGCCAACTTGGTGCCCACGCCGAACGCATCGACCGGAGCGCCCTGGCCCAGCAGGGAGCTGATCGTATGCTCGTCAAGATCGTTCGACACGACGACCTTCACGTAGTCGAGGCCCTCTTCATCGAAGCGGCGCCGCGCGTAGGCGGAGAGCTTCGCCAGGTCGCCCGAATCGATGCGGATACCGGAAAGGCGCTCGCCGGAGGCCTCCATCTCGCGCGCCACGGTGATGGCGTTCTCGACGCCCTCGCGCACGTCGTAGGTGTCGACCAGCAGCGTGCAGTTCTTAGGGGAGCTCTTCGCAAAGGCGCGGAAGGCCTCGAGCTCCGTCGGAAAGCTCAGAACCCAGCTGTGGGCGTGCGTTCCCGAAACGGGGATGCCGTAGCGACGCCCGGCGAGGACATTCGAGGTCGAAGCGCACCCCGCGACGTAACTCGCGCGCGCGACCGCGACGCCGCCATCGGGTCCCTGGGCGCGGCGCAGACCGAACTCCGCCACCGGACGGCCCTGCGCCGCCTGCACCACGCGCGCGGTCTTGGTGGCGACCAACGTCTGAAAGCCGATGACGTTGAGCAGCGCCGTCTCAAGAAGCTGGCAATCGAGCATGGGTCCCGCCACGCGGACCATCGGCTCGCGGGCGAACACCAACTCGCCCTCGGGGACCGCGTCGATGTCGACCCGGGGACGAAAATCGGCGAGGAATCGCAGGAAGGCCGATTTGAACAGCAAGCCGCCACCGGGCGCCTCGAGCTCGGAGAGATAGGCGATGTCCTCCTCGGTGAAACGGAAGTTCTCGACGAGCTCTCCAAGCTCGGCGGTGCCGCACATGACCGCGTAGGAATTGCCGAACGGCGCCTCCCGGAAGAACGCCGTGAAACACCCCTGCTCCTCAGTCTTGCCGTTCTCCCACAGCCCCTGGGCCATGGTCAGCTCGTATAGGTCGGTATTCATAGATGCGTCGGTCGGACGCGTGACGTCGGTCAAAGCCACGGGAAGGCCCCTTTCCGAGATGACGTGCACCGCGCCGAAAGACGTGCGCGGCGCGGTAGAAGCGCGAGCATCGATGACAGCTAGCGCGTGGCGGTGTAGACGATGAAGGCGACCACGGCGACGAGGGCGACGGCGATGATGACCTTCTGCGCGACGGGCATGGTGGGGATGCCGTCGTCGTCCACGGTGCTGGAGGTCACCATGCGCTCGCCGAAGGTCTTCTCCTTGGGCCCAGACGCGGACGCGGGCCGGGCAACCGGACGGGGCGCGTCGGCCTTAGATGCGGACACCCGCCCGGCGGCGCGCTCGGCCAAGATCTCGGCATCGACGCGCTCCTGCTC
>JAHHSP010000174.1 GCA_020025115.1 Collinsella sp.
TTCTCGCGCCCCGAGATACGGCGTGCGGCCTGTCTGTCCATCGACCGCGAGGCCCTGTGCCGCAAGGTTCTCAAATTCAGCAGCGAGCCCGCCGTCGGGCCCATCTCGCCGCGCGTTGCCGAGGCCCAGCCTTGGAGCGCATGTGCGTACGATCCCGAGGGGTCGCTTCAGTTGGTCGAAGCCGCGAAGCTCGCGGCATTGGAGAAGGACGCCGACGACGGGGAGGGTGTTTCCGAGGGGGACGTTGAGGCCGATGCCGCCTTGCCCGATCCGCTCGATCTCGGCATCGATCTGATCTACCGCAAGGGCGGAACGAGCGCCCGGGTGGTGGCGCACGTCGTGCGCGATCTCGAGGCCACCGGGTTTTCGGTCAAGGCCGAGGCGTTGGATGCGGATGAGTTCGTGAAACGTTGTCACGGCGCCGAGTTCGACTGCGCACTCAGGTCTTTCGAGCCGCCGGTGCCTGCTCTCGAGGCTGTTGCGGATGAGCTGCTCGCGCATGATCGATCTTCGGACGGCGACGGCGTGTGCCGCGATGAGTCGATGGATCTCACCCTTGCCGAAGCGCGCCGGACCACGGATGCCACGGTCCGCATTGCGCTCATCCAAGATGCCCTGACGATGGCGGGGGAGAACCTGCCCCTCATCCCGCTCGCTCATCCCACATATGCCAAGATCGCGTCTGACCGCGTTGCCGGCTCTACCGTCGACGCTTTTGGAATGATCGATCTCTCCGCTTCTGAAATGGCGTGATGGCACCCAAAAAATAGTCCAAACTTTTTTAAAAAAAGACTTGCGCAGGCGGCGGAATCCAGGTTAATATACTCCCTGTTGCGAACGTCGGAGTGGCGGAATTGGCAGACGCGCTAGCTTGAGGTGCTAGTGACCGATTTTGGTCATGCGGGTTCAAGTCCCGCCTCCGACACCACGTTAACAGTACCCAGACCCTTAGGGGTTTGGGTTTTTTACTATCTATCGCACGCGGTCGTGCGATGAGCGCGCCCGCGCCGTGTCGAGTCGGCGGGAGGATGCGCATGGAACGCATGCACAACGAGGAATTGAGCGATGTCGCCCGGCTCGTCGAGGTGACGAGCGACGCCGTCGCAATCTGCGACGCCGACGGCACGGTCGCCCATGTGAATCGACAGATGCTCTCGCTCGGGAAGATCGGCAGGGAGCAGGTCGTCGGTACCGATATCAAGGACTTGCTGTATAGCGTCTCATTTGAACGCTCGATGGGCCACAAGGTGCCCTTCACCGCCGACGGTTCCGAGAACACGCTCATGCTCAAGCTCGCCGACGGCTCCTTCATCCCCGTTCGCGTGCGCGCCACCGAGCTTTCCGGAAGTCCCGAGGGCGAGGGCGGCCATGCGCATCGCTATGTCGTCGCCATCAGGAGTCTCGAGGAGCAATATGCCTACGATCGCAAGGCGCAGCGGCTGCTGTCTGAGCTCAAGGCGGCGAACAAGCGCCTGTCCGGCACGTTGTCCGTGATCATGTCCACGGTGGGCTCCAACGATATGCCCACGTTGCTCGATACCGTCTTGAACCGCATGGCCGAGACGCTCGACGCCGCGGGCACGACTATCTATTTCACCGAGAGCGGCGGCTTCAAACTGCGGGGTGTGAGCCGCGGCCTTCGGGGTTCCCGCGTGCCCGCATTCATTCCCTACGGCGCCGGCGTGGCGACGCATGTCCTGCGTGAGCAGCGGGCGTGCCGCATCTCGCTCGTCCCCGGCGATCCGGACGACCCGACGGTTCCGGGGTCGTTTTACGACCTGGATGCGCGCATTCGCCATAATGTCTGCAGCCAGGACATGCCGCCGTTCAAGACGCTCATCGCCGTTCCCGTCTACTTCGGCACGCAGGTCCTCGGCATCGTCGAGCTCGGTTGGACGCGCCCCTGTTCGCCGCGGGTATCCGACGTGCGCGTGCTCGAGGTCATCTGCGATTACCTCTCCATTGAATTGGTCGGTGTGGTGAGCTCCCTACGCGCGGCCCGCACGGCCGGCCTCACGCGATCGCTCACGCGGATCCGCGAGGCCCTGTATGCCGCAGGGTCGGATCCGGTCGCCGCATGGCACGAGGTGATCGAGGAGGTTCTCGAGCAGCTCTCCTGTCGCCTGCTGCCCGTGTTGAACGACATGGAACGAGGCG
>JAHHSP010000175.1 GCA_020025115.1 Collinsella sp.
GTCGAGACCATCGACATCGATGATCTCGGCGGTCTTGCCCATGAGGGCCTCGATATCGTAGAACCCGTCCACGTCATCGACGGTGACGAACGTCAGCGACCAGCCCTCCTCGCCGGCACGACCCGTGCGGCCGATGCGGTGGATGTAGTCGACCGGGTCATCGGGGACGTCGAAGTTCACCACATAGCGGACATCGGAGATGTCGATGCCGCGGGCGAGCACATCCGTGGCGACCAGCACGTCGCACTCGCCGGAGCGGAAAGCCTTGAGAGCCCGCTCGCGCTGGGCCTGGCTACGGTCGCCGTGGATGGCGGCGCAGGTGATACCGGCGCGGGCCAGGCGGCGGCTGCAGGCGTCGGCGCGGTGCTTGGTGCGGCAGAACACGATGACGCGGCTCGAACCTTCGCGCTTGAGGACACTCGCCAGCAGCGCGTTCTTGGATTCGAGGGACACCGGCAGCACGTACTGCTCAACCGTGTCGGCCGTGGAGGTGACGGGTGCGATCTCGACGCGCGCGGGGTCGGTCACCAGGTCGGTGATGGAGCCCACGGCCTGCTCATCCAGAGTCGCGGAGAACAGCAGGGTCTGGCGGTCGTCGCGCGTGTAGCTCACGATACGGCGAACGGCGGGCAAAAAGCCCATGTCGAGCATGCGATCCGCCTCGTCGAGGACGAGAACCTGGACCTGGTCGAGGGAGCAGGCGCCTTGATCGATGAGGTCCTGCAGGCGACCCGGGGTGGCGATGAGGATGTCGCAACCGCGCTTGAGCTTGTCGCGCTGCGGGTTGTAGCTCACGCCGCCCACCACGGTGACGCTCGTGTGCCCGGTCCGGCGGGCGATCGCGCGGCAGACCTCCTCGATCTGCTGGGCGAGCTCGCGCGTGGGCGTGACCACGAGCATAAGCGGGCCCTGGGCGGCGACGCGGCCGCGGGCGCGGGATCGGGGCACATGGGGCAGGTTGTTCATGGTGGGAAGCAGGAAGGCGGCCGTCTTACCCGTGCCCGTCTGGGCGGCTGCGAGGACGTCCTCCCCATCGAGGGCGTGCGGGATCGAGGCGGCCTGGACCGGCGTCGGGGCAGTGTAGCCCATGTCGGAGACGGCGGAGAGGACCTCGTCGGAAAGACCGAGGTCGGCGAAGGACGGGGCGACGGCCCCGGAAGAAGTCGTATCGGATTCGGTGACATTGATGGAAGTCAAGATGGTCCATTTCCGCGCGGCAAGCGGCAGCGGCGACGCCCGTCGTGGGCGCGCTCGTCGAACCGTCCGCGCTGTGAGGTCGATATGCATAAGTGGTGCGCGGGCCGGTCCGCGCGGTGGAGCGCGTTCGCCAACGGCTTGGATGCGAACACGTGGAGCAGATTCCACCGCAGGCAAGTATACGGTCTGCAGGTGCGTAATTTGGGGACGGGCGTAAATTACACATCAGCCCGACAGGCTGATGCCCAGCCCCGACACGCCCCGCCGCAAGGCGCCAAGCCGAGAGGGTGCCGTCCCGCCTGTTGCACATGCGCGTTCCGCCCGCCCCGATGACGCGTCGCGGCCACGTGGTATACACCCCTGGGGGGTGGGGTATACTGAGGCGCAGTATCCCTGTGAAAGGAGCTGTACATGGCTCACCAGACATTCGACGTACGCGGCATGACCTGCGCGGCGTGCCAGGCACATGTCGATCGCGCCGTCTGCAACCTCGAGGGCGTCACGGATGTCGCCGTGAATTTGCTCGCAGGCTCCATGGTCGTCGACTTCGATGAGAGCACGGTCGATGCCGATGCGATCTGCACCGCCGTCGACCGTGCGGGCTACTCCGCCTCCCCCGTCGAGACGGGCGGCGGATCGGGCACCGGAGGCCCTGCACGCGCGACGCGCCTGGAGTCCCCCACCAAGAAGCTCGAGGCGCAAGCGCGCGCCATGCGTGGCCGCCTCACCGTGTCCATCGCCTTCCTCATCCCGCTGTTCTACCTTGGCATGGGCCATATGCTCGGATGGCCGCTGCCCGTGTTTTTCGGCGCGCCCGAGAACATCATGAACGTGGCGCTCACCGAGCTCTTGCTGCTCGCACCCATCGTCTACGTCAACGACTCCTATTTCATCAACGGATTCAAATCGCTCATCCACGGCGCTCCCACCA
>JAHHSP010000176.1 GCA_020025115.1 Collinsella sp.
GTTTTGGGAAGGAACACCTGCTCGACGTCGGGCCCGCCGAACACGTTGAATTGATATACCGGACGCTCGTAGGCCCAATCGAGCGCGCCGAGCGAATACTCGAGCCCCACCTGACGGCCGAGCGCGATCACGCGCTCGCCAAGGTTGTTCACAAACGAACGGCTCCCCTGCATCACGTACAGGTCGTACAGCCCCTCACGGGCTTGCTCGACCATCACGCGCACGTCGCGATCGTCGATATGGGCGTCGCGAAACACCCCCTCATCGTCGAAACACAGCTGCCCGTTCATGGTCACATACGCATCGAAGCCCGTCTTGAGCTCCTCATGCATCTCCATGAGCGAACGGCCGCTGGCGATGCACACCTTGATGCCTTTCGCACGCATGAGCTCGATGGCGCGCCATGCGCTCTTCGGCACACGGTGCGTCCTGAAGCCGACGAGCGTGCCGTCGATATCGAAAAACGCGGCCTTGATCATTGGGTCCTCCCATATGCTCAAATCGCACGGACTCCGCTACAAGATCTCGAGGGCCCCGTCCTTGACGGTGAGGCCGATATTGCCCTGAAGCAAGTCGTCCATGAGGGTGCCGACCAACTCGAAGCGCCAACCTTCGCGCAAGGGGCTGCGCTCGGGATGCTCGATGTAGTCGAGCAGGCCGTCGCGCGAGACGATCAACGAAGTGGCGACGCCGGAGCGCTCGGAGACGAGGCGAATCAGCGCATACATGAGGTCGATGACGCTCTCGAGCTCGGGTGCCGGCGCGCGATGGGAGCGGCCGACCGAGGGCAGGTTCTCCTGCGGGCAGCGCCGACCGCGGGCGATCGCGTCGAGAGCGACCTCGACATCCCGGGTGCTCAGCTGCTCGGTCCCGCGAACCGCGCGGAAATCCTCGACGGTCTGCGGGGCGCGCTTGCACAGCGCCAGCAAGACCTCGTCGGACATGACCCACTTGCGCGGGATGTCGCGCGTCTCCGCCCGCTGCTCGCGCCAAGAGGCGAGCTCACGGGCCACCGCGAGCTGCCGGCGCGTGCAGGCGTTCACGCGCTTCACGCGCTTGAACGCGGCACGTGGATCGTTGCGATAATGGGCGGGGTCTGCAAGGGGGCGGATCTCGTCGCGCACCCAGGCGGTGCGGCCGAGTGAATGCAGCTTGGACTCGATGACGCGATACGCATCGATGAGATAGCGCACGTCATCAAGGGCATATTCGACCTGCTTGGGACTCAGCGGGCGGCGCGACCAGTCCGTCAGCGATTCGGTCTTGGGCAGGGAGACGCCGCAGAACGTGCTCACGAGGTTGTGGTAGGAGCACTGCGAGCGCTCGCCGAGGAACCCCGCCGCGATCTGCGTGTCGAAGATCGGCGCGGGCACGGACCCGAGCGCATGGCAGAGCACTTCCATGTCCTGCGAACAGGCATGGAACACCTTGAGCGTCTCGACGTCGGTCATGAGCTCGGAGAGCGGCGTCAAATCGTCGATCGCGATGGGGTCGATGACCACGCACTCGTCGGGCGTGGCAACCTGGACCAAGCACAGCTTGGCATGATAGGTCTTCTCCCGCAGGAACTCCGTGTCGATGGCGATGGCCGAAAAGGCACGGGCGCGGCTGCAGAAGGCGGTGAGGTCCTCATTTGTGGAGATGTACATTCGTCTCCCCGGTACGGGAAAACCCGCGTGCGACACGGGTAGGATTACGTCAACTTGTAACTATACCCGCCTTTTCACGAACAGGGAACTCGTCATGCGTTGCCTCATCATCCACAACCCCGCCTCCGGCCCCCGCTCAGACGAGATCTTCGATTTCGCACGGGCCCTGTCAGAGGCCGGAGACGAAGTGTGCCTGCGCCTCATCGGGGACGGCATGGAGCCCCATCAGGCCGCGGAGGACGTCAGCGCGTTCGACCGAGTCGTTGTCTCGGGTGGGGACGGCACCGTGTCCAACGTGGTCGACCATATCCGCGATAGCCACGTCCCCACACTCGTCTTTCCCTCCGGCACCGCGAACCTGTTCTTCAACAACATCGGCAACGCGCCCGAACCCGCCGCCCTGGCCAAGGCCTGCCGCGAAGGCCGCACCAAGACGGTCGACATGGGAGAGCTGTTCTGGAAGGCAGAGGA
>JAHHSP010000177.1 GCA_020025115.1 Collinsella sp.
CAGCATGAGGTCGGTGTCGTCGAGGCCCAAGTGCAGCTCGTTTTCGTCGGCGGCCAGCGTGCCGCGGCGACGTGCCCAGTTCTGCAGGCTGGCGGGAGCGCTCTCGCGCGGGAGGGTGCGCACCTCGCCGTCGACGGAGCGGCAGATGTGGCGCGAGTCGATGACGATGATCTTGCCCGCACGGCGCGCCTCGGCGTAACCGGGCAGGTGCAGCATGAACCAGCTGTCCTCGAAGGCCGCGTTGTGAGCCATGATGGGATAGCGCTTCATGAGGCGGAGCAGCTCCTTTTGCAACTTCACGTCTTGGCGGAAGGGAGTCTTGCCGTCGAGGTCGGACCACTGGATGTGGTGGATGTCGGACAGGGGCACGCCCGTCTCGCGGTACATGTCGGGGATGCCGCAGTAGAAGGCTTGAGGGTCGTGAGGAATGGCGTCGCTCGTGAGCTCCATGACTTCCCAACCCACGTTGATGATGTAGCCGCGCTCGGGAGCACGTCCGGTGGTCTCGATGTCGATGCCGAGGACCGTGCCCTTGATGGGCTTTCGGACATAGGCGACGGAGTAGGCGTCGCGGTCGCCACGGACCTCGCGTGCGACGGCGCTGGCCGCACGGCCCTGCATCTTTCCGATGGCGGCGCATAGATCGGCGTCCGTGAGATTGCGGGCGAGCAGCGGGCTGGAGAGGTTGCGCAGGCGCGCCTCGCCGATCTGGTCGCAGAGCTCGCGGTTTTGGTCGGCGAGGGTGAGGATGACGTCGAAGTCGAAGCCGGGCTCATCGTTCGCGCGCCACTCGTCGAGCAGTGCCTTCATGGCTTCCTCGCCGCGCTGGCGCTCGGACTCCATGGCGTCGTAATCGCCGTAGATGAACATGGGGATGAAGGGCTGCATCGAGTACTCGAGTGCCTGTTGTGCGTTCATGGGGAACTCCTATCGTGAATGCGGCTGCGCGGCGTCGCCCATCTGGGTATTTGGCGGGGCCGCGCGAGGCCCAAGATTGTTCGAACACGAGTATAGAGGGTCTCGGTGGGACTGAAGTGTTTGAGCTGTAAAACTTTTCGGCAATTCGGATGCCGGAAAAGCCGGGGCGCCGCGCCTTTTTAGGGTGGGGGCGCTACAATCGGGGCAGTGTATCTAGCCACGCGCATGGGATAAGGAGACAGCTCATGGCTAAGTTGGATGGAAAAGTCGCGCTGATCACCGGCGCCGCCGCGGGTCTGGGCGAGGGCATCGCCACGGCCTACGCCAAATACGGCGCCAAGCTCATCATGGTCGACCTCTCGCCCTCGGTCGAGGACACGGCCGCCAAGTTGCGTGAGGAGTACGGCTCCGAGATCATCACCGTGGTGGCCAACGTGGCCGATCGCGCGCAGATGGATGCGGCCGCTTCCAAGGGCGTCGAGGCATTTGGCGAGATCAACGTGGCCTGTTGCAACGCCGGTGTGTGCCGCCTGGCTCCGTTCGAGGAGATGGATGACGCCACGCGCGATTTCCACATCGACGTCAACATCAAGGGCGTGTGGAACACCTGCAAGGCCGTGGTCCCTTACATGCTCAAGCAGGGCGGCGGCAACATCGTGATCGCCTCCTCCGTCACAGGTGATATCGTGGCCGATGCCGGTGAGGCCGCCTACGCCATGACCAAGGCCGCGCTCGTGGGCCTCACCAAGTGCCTGGCCGTGGAGTACGCCGACCGCAACATCCGCGTGAACTGCTCGCAGCTGGGCTATGCCCGCACCCCGATGGTCGAGAAGATGGCGCTCGAGTCCAACCCCGACGACCCCGAGTCCGCCATCGCCGACATCGCCGTGGGCGTGCCCATGAAGCGGCTGGCCGATCCCATCGAGGTGGGCGAGCTCTTCGCGTTTCTCGGCAGCGATGAGTCCAGCTACCTCACTGGTTCGCAGATCGTCATCGACGGCGGCAGCACCCTGCCCGAGACGATGTCCATTGGGACGAACTAGCGGTTGATCGCCGAACGGCGTATTCGGAGATGCATGTATTCTGCCCGACTGCGGGAGGCCGTGGCCGGGCAGCTTCTTTTTTGAGGGATGGTAGCACGGGGCCGTTGCGAGTTATCCAATGGAAACTTTAGTATACTGAGTCACTTGTATAC
>JAHHSP010000178.1 GCA_020025115.1 Collinsella sp.
TCGACCTGCCCTCCGCGCATCCCGATGAGGTCAAGGTCGAGATCGAGGACGAGCTCGCCATTCCCGCCGACGATGCGGTGTGCGTGTCCGGTAAGACGGGCGAGGGCATCCACGACTTGCTCGAGGCCATCGTGTTCCTGGTGAGCCCTCCCAAGGGCGACGCCGACAAGCCCCTCAAGGCCCTCATCCTCGATTCCTATTTCGATGAGTATCGCGGCGTCGTCGCCACGGTCCGCATCTTCGACGGCCAGGTCAAGAAGGGCGACCATTTGCGCATGATGCAGGGCGGCGAGGAGTTTCTCGTCGACGGCGTGGGCGTGCGCCGCCCCGCCGAGTTCGCGCTCGACGCCCTCGGCGTCGGCGAGGTCGGGTTCGTGGTCACGGGCCTCAAGGACCCCGAGGCCGTGCACGTGGGCGACACCCTCACCCTCGTGGGCGATTCCTGCGACGCGCCCCTGGCGGGCTATCGCGAGGCCAAGCCCATGGTGTACACGGGTCTGTTCCCGATCGACAACAAGGATTACGAGAACCTGCGCGACGCGCTCGAGAAGCTCCACGTCAACGACCCGTCGCTGATCTGGGAGCCCGAGACCTCGGCGGCCCTCGGCTTCGGCTTCCGCGTCGGCTTCCTCGGCCTGCTGCATATGGAGGTCATCAAGGAACGCCTGGAGCGTGAGTTCGACCTTGCGCTCATCGCGACGAGCCCCAGCGTGGACTACCACGTCTACAAGACCGACGGCGAGATGCTCGAGGTCCGCAGCCCGCAGGACCTGCCCGACGTCACGCGCATCGACCACATCGAGGAGCCCTACCTCAAGGCCAAGATCATCACCCCGCCCGAGTACACCGGCGCGGTCATGCAGCTCGCCATCGAGCACCGCGGCATCACCACCGACATGATCCACCTGTCGCAGAAGTCCGTCGAGATGCACTTCGACATCCCGCTCGCCGAACTCATCCTCGATTTCTTCGATCAGCTCAAGAGCCGCACCAAGGGCTATGCGTCCCTGGATTACGAGTTCTCCGACTACCGCATGAGCGAGCTCGTCAAGCTCGACATCCTGCTGTCCGGCGACGAGGTCGACGCCCTGTCGTTCATCGTCCATAAGGACAAGGCCTACGGCCTGGCCCGCGGGCTGTGCGACAAGCTCAAGGAGATCATCCCCCGCCAGCTGTTCGAGGTGCCCATTCAAGGCGCCATCGGCAACAAGATCATCGCCCGCTCCACCGTCAAGGCGCGCCGCAAGGACGTTCTGGCCAAGTGCTACGGTGGCGACATCTCGCGTAAGCGCAAGCTGCTCGAGAAGCAGAAAGAGGGTAAGAAGCGCATGAAGGCCATCGGCTCCGTCGAGGTGCCGCAGGAGGCGTTCCTCGCGATCTTGAAGGTCGAAGATTGATCGACCTGCGTGAACAATTCAAGCGCCAGCCGTTCTTGATGGCGCCCATGGCGGGTGTCACGGATGCGGCCTATCGCATCATGTGCCGTCGGCGCGGCGCCGAAATGGCCTATACCGAGATGGTGAGCGTGGCTGGCCTCTCCTATAAGAGCGCCAAGACCTGGGTGCTCGTGGAGCCGGAGCCCGAGGAGCCGCAGATTTGCGTCCAGCTGTTCGGCGCCAAGCCCGAGCAGTTCGCATTCGCCGTGGACGCCGTGCAGGAGCGCGTGGGGGACAAGCTCACCCTCATCGACATCAACATGGCGTGCCCGGCGCGAAAGGTCATTACCAAGGGCGAGGGTTCGGCGCTCATGAAAGAACCCGAGCTGGCGGCCGCCCTCGTCGAGGCGGCGGTGCGCGAGGCCCGCGTGCCCGTGACCGTCAAGATCCGCCGCGGATTTGCGGCGGGGGAGAACACGGCCGCCGAGTTCGCCGCCCGCATGGAGCAGGCGGGTGCCTCCGCCGTCGCCGTGCACGGCCGCACCGCCAGCCAGCTTTACACCGGCGAGGCCGATTGGTCCACCGTCGACGAGGTCGCTTCGCGTGTCGACGTGCCCGTCATCGGTTCCGGCGATGTGCTCTCCGCGGAGGACGCCGCCCGCCTGCTCGCCAAGTCGTCTGCCGACGCCGTGTTCATCGCCCGTGGCACCTATGGCAATCCCTGGG